>JAFLUL010000077.1 GCA_022508845.1 Oscillospiraceae bacterium
GGCTTGCAGAAGAATTCAAGCTCCATCTGCTCAAACTCGCGGACGCGGAAAATGAAGTTTCCCGGAGTTATCTCATTACGGAAGGATTTTCCCACCTGGGCAACGCCGAAAGGAAGCTTTTTGCGGGTTGTGCGCTGGATGTTTGCAAAGTTAACAAATATGCCCTGCGCGGTCTCGGGACGGAGATACAGCTCGTTTTTGGTGTCCTCAGTAACGCCCTGGAAGGTTTTGAACATAAGGTTAAACTGCCTTATATCGGTAAAATTATGCTTGCCGCAATCGGGGCAGGGAATATTTTTTTCGTTGATATATGCCATCATCTGCTCGTTTGACCAGCCCGCAACGTTTGTGCCGTCAAAATCCTCTATCAGATTGTCGGCTCTGTGGCGAGTTTTACACTCGCGGCAGTCCATAAGAGGGTCGCTGAAGCCGCCGAGATGCCCGGAGGCTATCCACGTTTGCGGATTCATCAGAATCGCGCTGTCCAACCCAACGTTATATTTATTTTCCTGAATAAATTTTTTGCGCCACGCGCTCTTGATATTATTTTTCAGCTCAACGCCGAGAGGGCCGTAGTCCCAGGTGTTGGCAAGGCCGCCGTAAATCTCGCTGCCCGCGTAAACAAAGCCTCTGCCCTTGCAGAGAGCAACGATTTTTTCCATCGTTTTTTCTGTATTTTTCATAAACGTGCCTCCGTTTTAGTTTCTGAAAAAATATTCTATCAAAACACCGGAAATCTGTCAAGATTTTTATCCGTACATTCAAAAAACTATTTCTTTTCGTTGTCACGAACCCATTTAAGCAGTTCCTCATAATCCATTTTGCCCGAAGCCACTGCAAGTCCAACGCGCGCAAACTCTTCGTTTGAGGGATCAATTTTAACGCCGTTCGCCTCCAAAAATAAGAGCATAGCAAGCATTCCTATTCGCTTATTACCGTCAACAAAGGCGTGGTTTGATATAGGCGAATAGCCGATACGCGTACCTTTTTCTCCCTTTCCCGGATAAAATTCCTCCCCGCCAAAGGACTGAAACGACTGCGTTTTGCGCTTTCGAGCAGGCCTATATCTCCTGAGCCCGGGATCGCCTCCGGTTTCTTCAGCCATCAATTTATGAAGCAGCTGCACCTTTTCAGCACTCAGTTTAATCATTTTGCAAGCTCCTCAAAGGCTTTATGATATTTTTTAAGTATGCGCGATGCGATAAAGTCGATCTTTTCGTCATCGGTCATTTCGAGCTCCGGCTCATTTTCGAGATCGGTTAATTTATACTTCGGTTTGTTATTCTTAAATATAATAACAGAACCCTTGCTGTCCGCAAGCCGCGCAACGCGTGAAAAATTCCGGTTTGCTTCAGAAATTGACACGATCTGATCAATGTTAATATTCGTAAAATATCCCCCATTTCATTTATTATATGATGTAATTTAGGATATTTTCAACCTAAAATTCATCATCAAAAAAACGGCTGACTATATTTCATAAGTCAACCGTTTTTTGAATTATCAGATATTCTTATTTTGCTTTATCAATAAATCCCTTGATATTTGCGATACCCGCGTAAACTTCGGTGTCTCCGGCATTACTTACAACCAGCGAAGGAGCCTGCTTAAGACCTAATGCCTTTGCCTCCTCCTCATATTCGGAAACAAAGCGCTTTTCATAGCCTATTCCCGCTTTTTCGAGCCACGCGGCAGCCAGCTTGCAGTTGGGGCAGGTTTCGGTGGCGTAAAGAATAACGCTCTGAGCCTTTTCCCCGGCGGCTTCATCATCGGGATAGAAGTCTATCGGAGGTTCCGCGCCGCAGCAGCAGTTTGCGGGGCCGTTATGGGTGAGCACGGAATTTTCAAGGTTATAAACCTTTCTGTCCTTAAATTCCTGCGCCTTGCCGTCATTCCAGTTCTGAACGGGGCGGTAATAGCCTGTTATGCGGGAATAAACCTCGGTTGCCTCGCCGCACTTGGGGCATTTATATTCCTCACCCGAGATATAGCCGTGCTCACGGCATACGGAATAAGTGGGCGAGAGGGTATAATACGGAAGGCGGTAGTTTTCGGCAATTTTTCTAACAAGCGTTGCCGCGCTCTTCCAATCGGAGAGCTTTTCGCCGAGGAAAGCGTGGAATACCGTTCCGGAGGTATAGAGCGTTTGAAGCTCATCCTGAATATCAAGAGCCGAGAAAATATCCTCGGTATAGCCAACGGGCAGGTGGGAGGAGTTTGTGTAGTAGGGGGTGTTGCAGTCGCCCGAGGCGGTGATTATATCGGGGTATCTTGCCTTATCGTGCTTTGCAAGACGATAGGCGGTGGACTCAGCCGGAGTTGCCTCAAGGTTATAGAGATCGCCGTATTGAACCTGATAATCGGAAAGACGCTCTCTCATATGGTTGAGAACCTTCTTGGAGAACTCCTGAGTTTCGCTGTGGGTCATATCCTTTCTGATCCACTTGGCGTTGAGACCTACCTCGTTCATACCAACAAGACCTATGGTTGAGAAGTGGTTTTCAAATGAGCCGAGATAGCGCTTTGTGTAGGGATAAAGGCCTTCGTTGAGAAGCTTTGTTACTATTGTGCGCTTTACCTTGAGCGAACGCGCGGACACATCCATCATATGGTCAAGACGCTTGAAGAAATCCTCTTCGTTTTCGGCAAGATAAGCTATGCGGGGCATATTTATGGTTACAACGCCTATGGAGCCTGTTGATTCTCCGCTTCCGAAGAAGCCGCCGCTCTTTTTGCGAAGCTCTCTTAAATCAAGGCGCAAACGGCAGCACATACTTCTGACGTCCGAAGGCTCCATATCGGAATTAACATAGTTTGAAAAATAGGGCGTTCCGTATTTTGAGGTCATTTCAAAGAGCAGACGGTTGTTCTCGGTTTCGGACCAGTCGAAATCCCTTGTTATTGAATAGGTGGGAATGGGATACTGGAAGCCTCTGCCGTTGGCGTCACCCTCTATCATAGTTTCGATAAACGCTTTGTTTACCATATCCATCTCTTTTTTGCAGTCGCCGTAGGTAAAGCTCTGAGGCTTACCGCCAACTATGGCGGGCTTAACGGCAAGGTCGGAGGGAACCGTCCAGTCGAGAGTTATATTTGAAAACGGAGCCTGCGTTCCCCAGCGAGAGGGAGTGTTTACGCCGTAAACAAACGACTCAATGCACTTTTTAACCTCGTCATAGGTCAGATTGTCCGATTTAACAAACGGAGCAAGATATGTGTCAAAGGACGAAAACGCCTGCGCGCCTGCCCACTCGTTTTGCATAATGCCGAGGAAATTCACCATCTGATTGCAGAGCGTTGCAAGGTGCTTCGCGGGGGAGGACGTTATTTTGCCGGTAACGCCGCCAAGGCCTTCTTCAATGAGCTGTCTGAGGCTCCAGCCGGCGCAATAGCCGGTGAGCATAGAGAGGTCGTGGAGGTGGATATCGGCGTTTTTATGCGCTTTTGCTATTTCCTCGTCATATATTTCGCTAAGCCAATAGTTTGCGGTTATTGCGCCGGAATTGCTGAGAATAAGTCCGCCAACGGAATAGGTTACGGTTGAATTCTCTTTAACGCGCCAGTCGTTTACCTTAACGTAGTTATCAACTATCTCCTTATAGTCGAGAATCGTTGAGCGCATATTGCGTATTTTTTCGCGGTTCTTTCTGTAAAGGATATAGGCCTTTGCAATGTCGGCATAGCCCGCCTCTCCGAGAACGTGCTCAACGGAGTCCTGAATGTCCTCAACGCTGATAACGCCGTCCTTGATTTTGGGTTCAAAATCCGCCGTTACTCTGAGAGCTATAAAATCTATAACGCTCTGATTATACTGCTTATTCTGCGCTTCAAAGGCCTTGCCTATCGCCGCGGCAATTTTGTTAATGTCAAATTCGGTTACTTTACCGTCTCTTTTTGATACCTGATACATTATTTTCTCCTTCCTCGTTTTCATTTTTCTATATTCACAAAATTTTAGCCGTGTAGCTGATATAATAGCACACGGCAAAAAATATTTCAACATAATGTAGTCATTTTTTAAAATTTTGCATTTTTGCACAATATATTGATGAAATTTTGTTTAAATCCCTCGCAATTCAACAACAGGGATAAACCTCCTTGCGGCGTCGCGCATGGCTATCATCTCTTCTTCGCTCAAAGGGCTGCCGGATCCCTCTTTTAGTATGCCCGAATCCTTAAACGCCTGCAAATAATAGCGAGGAGCGCCCTCTATCCAGCGGCAAATACTCTCAATATCCGAAACGGTATGAAACTCTTTTATCACCGTTGTTCTAAGCTCATATTCCGTTTTTCCCTGCTTTAACAGCTTAAGGCTCTTTTCAAAGGGAGATAAATCGAGATTTTCTCTTCCGCAGGTTAGGGCATATTTTTCTCTGCTGTTTTTAACGTCCATGGCAACGTAATCTATAAGCCCTTCGTTTAAAAGATCTTCAAGGGCAGAGGGAAAAAATCCGTTTGTGTCGAGCTTAACGAGAAATCCCTCGGACTTTATTTTTTTTATAAAATCGGCTATGTCCCTCTGAATAAGCGGCTCGCCGCCTGTTATCGCAACTCCGTCCAGAACCCCTCTGCGCTTATCGAGATATGAAAAAATCTCGTTTTCGTCAATTCCCTCTTTTTCGGGAGAGAGAACCAAAGGCACATTATGGCAAAACGGACACCTTAAATTGCACCCGCCCGTAAAAACCGTGCAGGCGGTTTTCCCGGGAAAATCGAGCATTGTAAGTTTTTGAAAGCCCTGTATGTTCATATCAAAGTCCCAAAGCGGTTTTTATTTTTCCGGGGCAGTTGGTTATGATGCCGTCCGCTCCCATTCGGGCAAGAGCCTTTGCCCTTTTTTCGCTGTCAACAGTCCAAACGTTTACCTTCATTCCGAGCTTATGGGCTCTTTTTATAAGCGAATAAGATACCGTGCCGTCCATAGGATGAATGGCGTCCGCCTTTATAAATCTTGCGGTTGGAAACGGGTCGATCGAACGAATAAATGACTCAAACCGCACATTTGGATAGAGCAGTCCCGTTTTGCAGCGGGGATCAAGCTCCTTTACCTCCTTTAGCAGCTTCGCATCAAAGCTCGAAATAAGGCATCTGTCCAAAAGGCCGTGAGCCTTTACGCAGTCAAGAGTTTTTTTAACTATGCCCGTTTCCTTTTTCTTGGGGCTTTTAAGCTCAATGTTGATTATTTCCGCGCTGCTCTCTCCTACAAGCGAGAGAAACTCGTCAACCGTAGGCGCGCTCGTATTCTTAAAATCCGCGCTGAAATATGAGCCGAAATCGAATTTTTTAATCTCGCCGAGCGTATATGAGGTTATCTCTCCCCTGCCGTCGGAGGTGGCGTCAAGCGTATAGTTGTGGCAGATTATGAGCTGTCCGTCTTTGGTGAGATGCACATCGGTTTCAAAGCCGTCGGCGTTTTCCTCGATCGCTATCTTAAACGCGGGAAGGGTGTTCTGCGGGGCGGACTTGTTTGCTCCCCTGTGAGCTATAACTTTACAATCCATTTTTCTCTTTCCCTAAAAACTTTTATTTGGCAAGCTCAAGAACCTTTTCAAGATTCAGATCTATATTGCCGCCTATTACGGCATTATAATCATCGCTGACGGCGTTCTCCGAGAAAAATGTTTCCGCGTTTGAAATAATTGTTTGAGCGGTGGTGTTTGCGGAGCATCTGGCGTTAGCATATACATTGTGCTCTTCGCCATTTTTATCCTTATATGTAAGGGCAAAAATGTGATATTCCGTTGCGTCTCTTATCTGCTTTATGCAGTAAACCGCGGTCACCTCATATTTTTCGTCGGCATAAACCTCGTTAAACGCCTTAACATAGGCTGCGGTGGACTTTTCGGCGGAGGAGGTATAGGCGTTAAGAGCCTCTATTGCCTCATTCAGTTCATCGCTTACGTTAACATTCTTCTTTTCCTCATCGGAAAGCTTATTAAAATTGTCCAGTATATCCTGAGCCTGGGATAAGAGCTCGGCGTAATCTGTGTTTTCGGTTGAAAATCTTGTGTTTGCGGCGTCGATTATTTTTTCTATAACCGAGTTCATCTCGTCAAACGACTCATATTTTGCCTGAACGGAAGCAAGTTCCTCTTTTGCCTTCTCAAGCTTATTATAGTTTTTAACCTTTGCCTTCTCTTCATCGGACAGAGCGTTATATGCGCTCTCCGCCTCGGCGATCTGCTCCCCGCTGTCTATTCCTATCTTAATGTCGGCAAGGGCGTTTATCATATTTTCAACGTTTTTTGTTGCCTCGGTCTTTTTCCCACACGAACAGAGAACAAGTGCGGATAAAATCAAAACGAATACAATTGATATAATTTTTTTCATAGCTTTTTCCTCCGAAAAATTTCTGACTGATATTTTATCACAAACTTTTTATATTTACTATACTTTTTTTGATTTATACGAAAAAAATCATTGCAATTAAATAAAGAACCGCAAGGTGGGCGGGATAAAAGATATAAAAGCCATACTTAAACCGTTTTGAGCCGCTCTTTTCATTATATAAAACCAGAAGCAAAACTGAAATGAGAGCAAACCATACAAAGGGGATTTCGCTCATTGAAAACAGGCAAAAGACCAAAAGCACACCCGAAAAAGCGGCGAGCTTATATCGCTTATCGTTAAAAATGAGAGTGCTCGCGGGGAGAAGGACTCCGAAAATGCCGTAGTCAAAGGTAAAGGAGCCGCCCCTAAAGCGGAGAAACTCAAAAAGCGCCGCGCCGGCGGCAACCGCAAGCAGATAAGCCGACAAACAAACTGCGTTTTTCTTCCTGTTTTCGGCGGATTTTATATTCATTATAAGATAGCAAAGCGGTATGGAAACCGAAAACGTAAGCAGAATATTAAAATACCACGCCCCGCTCGAAAAACCGAGAGAGCCTGCAGCCAAAAGTTCTTCAACTATATAAACCGCCTGACACGCCGCGCCGAGAATAAAAACCGACAAAAAATATTTTTTCCGGTTTTTTGTATAGCGGCAGCCCTCGCCGATAAAAAAGGCAAATATCGGAAAGGCCAGTCTTCCTATATATCTGAATAAAAGGATCCGGGGAAAAAGCAAAACGCCCATATGGTCTATGAGCATTGAAGCGCAGGCTATTATTTTTAAATGGTTACGGTTCATATCAATTTTTTTCAGAGCTCGCTTCGCTCGAGAAATGCGGGATGGAATACGGAACAATTATATTGTATCATAATTATATTTTTTGTAAAGAAAAAAATGCGCTCAGGGTCAAATGAAATTTAATCAAAAACGGTTGACAAAAGACCTGTTTATATATAAAATAAATTAAGAATATTAAAAAAACTTATAAATAATTTTAAAAAGAGCGGGGTGGCTTAATGGACATAAGAAATCTGAGAACGTTTATCCGCGTTGCGGAGCTGAGCAATTTTACCAAAGCGGCGCAGTCGCTTGGGTATTCGCAGTCCGCGGTAACGGTGCAGATGCAGCAGCTTGAAACGGAAATAGGGCTGCCGCTCTTTGACAGGATAGGAAAAAACATAAAGCTAAACCAGTACGGTATGAATTTTATTGACTACGCAACTGCTGTTATTGAAGCCATGGAAAAGGCAGAGGCGTTTTCAACCGATGCGAAAAATATGAAAGGCTATATCCGTTTCGGCGTTGTTGACTCAATATTAAACGCCTGCTTTATTTCAATTTTGCCGGAGTTTAACAGACGTTTTCCGCATATAAACGTGAGCGTTTTTGTCGGCTCTGCCAGAGATATTGAAAATAGGATACGCGCGAACGAACTGGATTTTGCATATCTTCTCGATTATAAGGTGCCGAGAAAAGAATGGGTAAGGGTAAGAGAAGAGGTTGAACCGATAATCTTTGTTGCAAACCCAAAGAACCGCCTTGCGGTTAAAAAAGAGGCGGATTTTGAGGAGCTTATAAACGAACCTCTTATTCTGATGCCGCCCGGCGAAGGCTACAGGTACCTCTTTGACGACGAGCTTACAAAGCGAAATCTTTTGACAGCTCCCTCGATCGAGATAGCAAACACCGAGGCGATCATTAAGCTCACTCTCCACGAAAACTATATAACCATGCTGCCGGTTTTTGCCGCCAGAAGCTATATAAAAGAGGGGCTTCTCAAAGAAGTTAATATAAAGGGCACGGATATGAAGCAGTGGTCTCAGCTCATTTACCTGAAGGGCAAGGCGATAACCCCCCAGATGCAGCTCTTTATGGACACGGTTCTTGAGCTTTTGCCGCCGATAAATCAGTAAAAAAGGAGCATATATAAATGAAATTAGGTATAGTTGTAAATTGCCGAGTTTCTGTATTTTGATGTAATGGATACAAAGGTCAACAAAGCCCAATAATCAATAGAGTTTCAATGATTTCTGTTTTATATATCTCGATATAAACTCTCAAAACCAAATGACAAAATGGCGTACAAATGGCGTAGAGGTTTTGAGGAAACAAAATAAATAAATAACGGTCATTCGGTGCTGTGATGTAGCATTGGATGACCGTTATTTTATTTTGTCTGATAAGCGGAATTGCTTGAAAGCATCAAGCTGCAGTTCATGATTTGGTATGCTCCGCCTCAGAATGATCTATAACATTTGTTTTTTATATACTATAAAACAATCCCCGCAAAAGGATTATCCTTCTGCGGGGATTGTTTCACAAGTTTAATAAAGAGCCTTTTCACCCTTTTCCGTTAAACGGTATATCGACACACTGCCGTTTGGTTCCTCTATGAATATCCCTTTATCGCAAAGTTCGTTTATGACATTAGGAAACTCCCTTTTTTCAACAGGATTCAATGTTTGCACAAACACATTGCAATATTGCTGAAATCTCCATATATGCCCTTGTTCAAAATTCAATCGACGCAGCTCTGCAAAAATTTTTTCTTGTAATGTCATTGTTATCACCTCGTTTTATCTTTTCAATCCGCCAGTTCGCAACAGTTTGACTGCTTCTGTTGGGTCTTGCATGTATAATTCTGTATTTGAATTTGAATAACTTGAGCTTTTCCATCCGGTTTTAACAGCAAAATAAACTTCAGTTAAACTATCGCAACCAGCAAATGCAGGGTCAGCTGATGATGGATCAGTAGTCGATCCTGTTTCAGAGGAGAAATATCCTATGCTTGTTACGTTTTCCGGAATAGTAATACTTGTTATCGAGGTACAGGATCTAAATGCCGATTTACCTATGGTAGTCAAGCTGTTCGGAAATGTAATGTCACGCAATAAGGGGCAATTTTGAAATGCATAATTATCTATGATTTCAAGACGGTTTGACATTTTGACGGTTTCTAATGCTGAACATTTGGAAAATGCATAAGGTTCTATCCGGGTTATACTATCCGGCATTACAACCGTTTTTAAATAGCTGCAATTATAAAATCCCTCTTTGGCAATTCTTGTAACCGGAATTCCATTAAAAGTAGCGGGAATAATGATATTTTCGACAATCTCTTTATAATCCGGATTAACCTTAACCGACAATGTTCCGTCATTATGCCGAGAAAATATCAGCATAGACACAGATTCCGCATAAACCGACCCGGTGTCCACCTTTCCGGCGTACTCTTTCTTACCGTCTGTGTAGGTTACCCAAAGCTCGTTATCGTTTATAACTTCTGTTTTTGCAATGCCGCGCCCGTCCTGACCTTTTTCGCCAGTATCACCCTTATCGCCTTTATCACCCTTGTCGCCCTTATCGCCTTTCACATTGCCTGCAACAAGAATTTTATCGTCAGTGAGTGTGACAACAAGCTGACCGTCCTCTGTAACTGATACCGATTTTATTCCAATGCCGTCTTTACCGTCAGTGCCGTTTATACCGTCTTTACCGTCTGCACCGTTCTGTCCGTCAGCGCCGTCTTTGCCGTTTTCGCCGTCTTTTCCCACCACACGACCAAGATTAGCTGTTTCGCCGTCCGTGTATGTTAAAACAAGCTCGCCGCTTTCATTTATCTGGGATTTTGAGATACCTATACCGTTTTCACCGTTGATGTTGCCGAGATTAATAACAGTTCCGCTTGTAAGCTCTATGCTGAGTTCACCCTCGGTTATTGTCACGTTTTTGATTCCGACACCGTCTTGACCGTTCTCACCGTTTGTGCCGTTTGTACCGTCTTTACCGTTCTCACCGTCTTTGCCGTCACGGCCAACGATTTTCCCGAGATTAATGCTTGATAAATCAGAGAAGGTAAGTTCAAGCTCACCATTATCATTTATTGATGCAGATGTGATTCCTTTGCCGTCCATACCGTTTTGACCGTCTTTTCCGTCAATACCGTTAGTTCCGTCTTTACCGTTAACACCGTCACGACCTACGATTATGCCGAGATTATCGGAATTACCGTCCGAATAAGTTATCACAAGCTCTCCCTCGGAATTGACCTCGGTATTGACAATTGAAATGCCGTCTTCACCGTCAGCACCGTTTACGCCGTCCTTACCGTCAGCGCCGTCTTTGCCGTTCTCGCCGTCTTTGCCGTTCTCACCGTTTTTACCGTCAGCGCCGACAACCTTTCCGAGGTTTACGGAGTCACCGTTTGAATAGCTGAGAACAAGCTCACCGCTTGAATTAATTGTTGCCT
>JAFLUL010000078.1 GCA_022508845.1 Oscillospiraceae bacterium
GTATTTCCCTTGCACAAGTTATATATCATATCTATATCGTTGTCATTCAGCTTTCGCACAAAATACTCTGTGGACAAATGACATAGTTCCATATTTTAATACACCTCGTTAAATTTCGATTTGTCTTGCTCTTTGCAAAATAAATTATAGCAGAAAAATATGAAAAATCTACCGTCTGCACGAAAAAAACGCCCGATCAGCTCTAAAGTCTTTCGGGCGTTCCTCTCTGTATTCAAATAACGGCTTTCATCGGCTCTCTCTGCGGTAAATTGCTGACCGGGACAAACACGCCTTTTGCAATATTCGACCCGCGAATGGCGGCTTTCGCGGCTTCGATTGCCGCTAATCATACTGTTCTACGAGCATCTGTCTATTTCCCCGGAGTTTTTGTTTTTTGAAGGCTTTCGAACCGATTTATGTGTTTTCGCTTGAGCTATGACAGAGCGATGAGCTCGGGCAGTTTTTGCAGCCGCAGCCGCAGGAGCATTCCCCTTTTTTCTTATTTTTTATCATAAAAAAGATTATTAAACCTATTATTATTGCAATTGTAAGCAAAACTGCAACAGTTCCTGTGTTCATTATTTCATCGCCTTTCTTTTGATTTTGCCGTTTTCTTTATTTGGCCTGAAAAGCATATATATAAGAGCGATAATGATGATTGCCGCGGCAATTATTCCTATAGCATTGCCGCTTCCGGCGAGCAGTGAGCCAATTTGATAAACGCAAAGAGATATGATATAGGCAAAGCAGCATTCATATCCTATTGCAAACCAAGTCCATTTTGCGCTGTTCATTTCGCGCTTAATAGCCCCTATAGCGGCAAAGCACGGCGCGCAAAGAAGATTGAATATAAGGAACGACATTCCGCTTGCTGAAGTAAACGCTGCCGCCATATTTGAATAGGCTTCGGTTCCGCCGTAGAGTATGCCCATAGTGCCAACTATGTTTTCTTTTGCAATAAGCCCTGTTACCGCCGCAACCGCAGCCTGCCAAACTCCCCATCCGAGAGGCTTGAATACCCAGGCGAAAGCATTTCCGATATAGGCTAAGATGCTGTGTTCTATCTGTTCTTCAGTGAGCATTGCAAAGTTGCCGTCAATAAATCCGAAGAATGAAGTAAACCAAACCGCAATGGTTGAGAGAAGAATTATGGTACCCGCTTTTTTTATAAACGACCATCCCCGTTCCCACATCGAACGCAGAACGTTTGATACTGTGGGCAGGTGATAGGCAGGCAGCTCCATAACAAACGGCGCAGGATCGCCCGCGAACATTTCAGTCTTTTTGAGAATTATGCCCGAAATGATAATTGCCGCAACGCCGATAAAATAAGCAGATGTCGCAATCCAGGGCGAACCGCCGAAAATAGCTCCCGCTATCATTGATATAAAGGGTACCTTTGCGCCGCAGGGGATAAATGTGGTTGTCATTATGGTCATACGTCGGTCTCGCTCGTTTTCAATCGTGCGGCTTGCCATAATCCCCGGAACTCCACAGCCGGTACCTATTAGCATAGGAATAAAGCTTTTGCCGGAAAGCCCGAACTTTCTGAATATTCTGTCCATAACAAACGCAATACGCGCCATATATCCGCAGGACTCAAGAAATGCAAGGAAAATAAACAGAATTAGCATTTGCGGAACAAATCCAAGAACGGCTCCAACTCCGGCAACAATTCCGTCAAGAATAAGCCCCTTCAGCCAGTCGGCGCAGTTTATCGCGTCAAGACCGCTTTCAATAAGAACCGGAATCCCCGGCACCCAAACGCCGTAATTGGCAGGATCGGGTCCGCCGCAGTATTTTTCATAAAGAACCGCAGCAGCAGCAAGGTCAGTTCCGTTTATCTCAATATTTTCGGTTTCAAGTGTCTCCTCGTCCTGAAGAGCTATTGTAATAACATCGCTTGCTGTAAATGTGTGCGCAAAGCTTTTGAGCTTTTGCGCTGCAATTTCACAAGAATATCCGTCAGTTTCTGTATCGAGAGCATCCTCAATATCTGAAGTATCCTCGCCTTTTTCATTCGCGTATTTGATAAAGCCCTCAATAACAGCGTCGGTATTTCCGTAGTCCTCTTCGGCTTCACTGTATGCGCTGCTGCCAATCGCAAAAAGATGCCATCCGTCGCCAAAAAGACCGTCATTTGCCCAGGTTGTAGCTGAGTCGCCAACAGTTACCATTGAAATGAAATACACAAAAAACATAACCACCGCAAAAATTGGCAGACCGAGGAATCGGTTTGTTACGATCCTGTCTATCTTATCGGAAGTTGTTGCTGTTCCTGCGTTTTTCTTTTTTTGACACCCGTTTATAATCCCCGCTATATATGTATATCTCTCGTTTGTTATGATGCTCTGCGAATCATCGTCGAGCTCATTTTCGGACGTGCAGATGATTTTCTCTATTTCAGTAAATCTATCTTTATCAATATTGAGTGATTCAAGAACTCTCTCATCGCGTTCAAAAAGCTTAATCGAATACCATCGAAGGTTCTTCTGAGAAACAATGCCGGAAACAAGTCCGGCAATATCCGAAACTGCCTTTTCAATATTTTCGCTGAACAAAAGCTTTGCTGTTGCAGCTTTGGCTTCTTTTGCGGCATCTATCGCTTCCTCGACAGCTTCTGTTACTCCGTTACCTTTTAATGCGGAAATCTCAACTATACGGCAGCCCAGCTTTTCGGATAATTTCTTTGTGTTTATGCTGTCGCCGTTTTTCCGAACAATATCCATCATATTAACAGCGCAAACAATCGGAATTCCAAGCTCAATAAGCTGAGTTGTCAGATATAAGTTCCTCTCAAGGTTAGTTCCGTCAATTATGTTGAGAATCGCATCCGGACTTTCTTCAATGAGATAGTTTCGCGCAATAACTTCTTCAAGAGTGTAGGGGGAGAGCGAGTATATTCCGGGTGTGTCTGTTATAGTTACTTCGCTTCGTCCCTTGAGCTTACCTTCTTTTTTTTCAACGGTAACCCCCGGCCAGTTTCCAACAAACTGATTTGATCCGGTAAGGGCGTTAAAAAGCGTTGTTTTGCCGGTATTTGGGTTCCCTGCAAGAGCTATTTTTATCGACATAATATATTCCTTTCTGTTAGCATATGCTAACCCAAGTATAAAAAATAAAAGCCTTATTCTGTTTCAATATTTTCGGCATCGGCTTTTCTGAGCGATAGCTCATAGCCCCGAACAGTTAATTCAATGGGATCTCCCAACGGAGCAACCTTGCGAACATATATGCTTACGCCTTTGGTTATCCCCATATCCATTATTCTGCGTTTAACCGCGCCCTGACCTCCGATGGCCTTAACTCTGACAGTTTGACCGATTTTGGCTTCTTTTAATGTAGGCATTTTTATTTCCGCTCCTTTCTGAGAGTTATATCATTATTTTAACAGCGAGCTCTTTAGACACCGCAACTCTTGATTCTTTAACGTTAACAATAACGTTCCCGCCAACATCGTTAACAACAGTCACCCTGCTGCCTTCAACAAATCCAAGGCCTTCAAGAAACCTTTTTGTTTGCGGATTTCCGCCTATTTTTTTGATAACACATTCTTTTCCTATTCCTGCGTATGTTATAGGCATAAGTATCATCTCCGTTGCAATGAATGTGAGTTACCTTAAGCTAACTCTCTGAGAGAATTCTATATTAATCCCAAAGAAATGTCAACAAAAAAAGCTGAAAAAATCAGATTTTGTTTAATGTTACAAAAGTGGTTAGTTGATGCTAACTAAAATTTATTCAAAATGCCGTTGCATAAAAAAACTGCCGGCGGCTGATGCGGTCGGCAGGTTAGTGTTTTATTAGGTTATTCTCTCAGCAGTTTATAAAGCAAATTATAAAGTGTAAGTGATTCTTCCTTCGAGAGATTAACGCAGCTTGCCAATTTAAGCGGTATTTCGCAGGCCATTTCCTTCAATTCCTCGCCCTTTTGAGTAAGCTCAAGAAGGAGTATGCGTTCATCATCCTTTGATCGTTCGCGGGTTAAAAATCCCTTGAGTGCAAGGCTTTTTAGCACCGGAGTAAGCGTTCCGGAATCAAGAAAGAGCGCTTCGCCAAGCTCTTTTGCGCTTATTGCTTTGCGTTCCCACAAAACCATCATTGTTATATACTGCGTATAGGTAAGCCCAATCTCTTCAAGGTAAGGCCGATATTTCTTTATAACTTCCTTTGAACAGGCATAAAGAGGAAAGCAGAGCTGGTTTTTCAGCTTCAACGCTTCATATTTATCAAAATTGTTTATCTCGTTCATAGTTTTTCATTCTCACGCGCTTTTTTGTTCGTCGTAGGCCTTTCTTACCGCAATTGCGAGCTGATCTGCGCAGGAAGTCGGTTTTCTTCCGCAGGTGTTTCCTTTAATTCTGGCTTCTATATCTTCAACTGTCCAGCCTTCAAGAATCTTGGAAATAGCCTTAAGATTTCCGTTGCATCCGCCGATGAACTGAATGTTTGATATAACATTGCCTTCAATGTCAAAATCTATCTGCATAGAGCAGACCATCTGGGGTTTATAGGTGTAATGGGTCATAAGTAATCGTTTTCATTCCTTTTCATTTGATTATTTGCTCATTTAAAAAAGCTATATAGCAGTTTATATTATATTACAAGCTTAACAATTTGTCAATATTTGAAATTGAGCAAAAGTTTATTCAAAGTTTTTTATTTTGTTCCTTTTTCTGCGCACGCTGTTTATATGCCGTTCAAAATCACCGTTTTCTATGAGCCTTGCCATAACAAACTGCTCAAAGGTTGGAACCGTGCAGGAATAAAATCCCGCGTTTTTAATAAAGCTGTCAAAAAGGCTTTCCGGGAGAACGAGATACCCCATTCGAACCGATGGAGCAACTGTCTTTGAAAAGGTGTTCAGATAGATAACATTATCGCTCTCCGACAGGGAAAAAACCGTTTCCTCAGATTTTTTTGATAAGGTAAATTCAGATTCAAAATCGTCCTCAACTATTATCATCCCGGTTTTTTTCGCGTGAATAATATATTCCCGCTTTTTTGATGCGCTGGCCGTTACGCCGCTCGGGAAGCTCCTGTAGGGAGTTATGTGCAAAACATCTGCTTTTGATTTTTGCAAAGCATCGCTTTTAATACCGTCGTTTCCAAGGGGCAGTCTTTCAAAAGCTGCAGAATTCGCGCTGTAAACTCTCTCGATTTTTTCATATGACGGATCTTCAATGGCATATATTTTATCTCTTCCGATGATTTGTATGATGAAGGAATAGAGATATTCCGCCCCCGCGCCGATAATGATGCGCTCGGGATTAACATCCATCTTTCTGCTCCGTCTTAAATATTTTGCTATGGCGTTTCTCAGCTCCTGCGTTCCGGTGTTTGGACTTTTTTTCAATATTTCCTCTCCGTAGTCGGATAAAACCTTTCTCATTGTTTTTGCGAGAACCGAAAGCGGAAAGCTCTCCTCCGGTATCCTTCCCGGAAGATGAGGAAGGGGCATTCTTGAAGTTCTTTCGGGTTTGCCAAAGATTCGGTTTTCACTGTATATAACAAAATATCCGCTTCTTTCCCTGCTCTCAATATAGCCCTCGTCCATAAGAAGCGCAAGAGCGTGTTCGGCGGTTATAACGCTTATTCCCGCTTTGTCGGCAAGAGTTCTCTTTGAAGGTAAACGCGCCGAGTAAGGATAAACTCCGGTTATTATATCGTTTCTCAGTTCTTCATAAAGCTCTAAATATTTCATCTGGTATTAAATAATTCCCCTGTTTTGACTATTTTAATAAGGTCAGATTTATTATATACTTTTTGCAGATCGTTTGTCAATGATCATATCTTTGAGAAAAAACAGATTTATAAGAGAGAAACAGGTTATGGCTTAAAAAATTCGTCTCTGTATTATCGCTATCGGCAATCAGGGCGGCAGCTTATTTAATGAGCTATGCCTACTTTAAGAAAACCGTTGTTGAACAAACGCAGGAGAATATAAGCGGATCATTCTGATTAAATTTCAGCACAAAATATAAATATTATTAAATAGCTGCTTTACAGTGTTAATTTATCACTGTTTGCGGCAGAATGGAGACTTTTATGAAAAAACCAACTGCAAAAGAAACAACTATACGCTTAACCGTAACGGCGCTCTTTATGGCCATTAACGTGGCTCTTTCTTCGTTCGGAGTTCCCGTTCCAGGAGGCCACCTATACTTAAATGACATTATAATCTGCGTTGCGGCAATAATTTTAAATCCGTTTGAAGCATTCTGCGTTGGCGGTATCGGAGCTTTCCTCGGGGACTTTTTCTTTTATCCCACCCCCATGTTCGTCTCTCTTGTTACCCACGGCCTTCAAGCAATAGTTATCTCTCTTTTTTCGCACTATGTATTGAAAAACAAAAAGGTGCTCGCTTCCTCCATCGGCGTTGCTATCGGCGCGGTGATAATGGTTGCAGGCTACTCTCTTGGGCGCGCGTTTATCTATTCAACTCCCGAATATGCCATTCTCAAACTCCCGTATCAGATAGCTCAGGCGGCTGTGGGAGCAGTGCTCGGAGTTATTTTCGTTTATAAATTCAAGCTTCCTGCGCTGCTGAAAAAGATAACAAAAGTGAACTTTGAATGAAATATTTTTTGAAGGGAAACAGCTTCGGCTGTTTTTCTTTTTTTTGAGACGGCATCGTCTGCACCCGGCTTCTCCGGAAAAGCTTTGGCCTGCCTCTGCTGAAATGCTCACAGGCGGAATAGTTATACCGGCAATTTATAATGACGGCTGCGATCGCCCAGCCCGGAAAACTATCGGCGTTTCCCCGGCGGCTGCGGATTTCTGCTGTTTGAACGGCTTAAATCAGATACATATTTCCCTCAAATCGCTCACGCTTCGGGACTGCATGGAAATGGGGCAGGAATATAATAAAACCGCAGGTGATTCTAAAAAGAATTACCTGCGGAAATTTTTTTAGCGGATTCAGCTGAAAGATTCTCTCAGAAGCACCCATAAATTATTGAATATAAGGAAAATTTCTTTCCAAAAGCTAACGAATTTATATTCAATTGTTATGAAAATATTGTTGTAGTCAAAATCAGTAAAAAGGCACATATGCGTTTCATATTCCCCGGGATTGTTCATATCTATATCAAAAACTCTTGCGCCTCGTGTTTCATTTTTACCGTAGGATGAAAATCCGGAGGTTGGAGTGCAGATAATGTCAATTCCGTTATAGGGGATAACGTAAGCGTTTGCGTGATCGTGACCGGCTACCGTTGCCAGAATGTTTCCGGTCTCCTTAAATGCTTCAAACAGACCTTCGCTTTCGTAGGAGGGGCAGGGAGCTTCGCCGAGTATGCTTCCCTTTGCGGCAGTTGAGGGAATTTTATACCATTTCCCGAGATAAGGATATGCTCCGGTTGAATTTTTTTCCGCCTTTTCAAAGGCGTCGTATATTTCTTTAACAACTATGTGCTGGAATTCAAGTCCGTAAACCGTGCCGCCGTTTTCGGCATTTATGCGGGCTGATTCTCTTTTATACCAGTCTATCTGGTCGGCGTGAACGTGGTCATAGTTGCAGGCGGACTCAACCTCGTCGTCTGAGCCGGAATCGAACATCCATAAAACAAATTTAACCGTGTTTGAGGAAGCGCTCTCATAAACGGGAATATAGTATGTTCCAACCCCGGAGAGATCCTCATAGTAGTCCGCTTCATCAATGGATATTGAAACGCTGTATTCGTTATATATTTTCATCTGCTCCTGCTTTGAAAGAGCCTTGCCCTCGTCGTCGTGGTTCCCGAATACTATAGCAACGGGAATTCCGAGCTCTTCAAACACATCCATAAATTCGCGTATGGCTTTTTCGCTCGCTTTTTCTGAGAGGAGAGTGTAACCCGCGATGTTATCGCCGGTCAAAACAATAACGTCAGGATTATATTTTTCAACGGATTTTTTTATAAACTGAACCGTGAGATTGGATAGATTTGCGTTATCCTGAAAATCGGAGAAATTAAGTATGCGAAATGATCCTTCATCGTTAAAATGAAGATGCGCCTTTTCGGCGGGGGTTAAGATAGTTTCGGCAAACGCCGTGGAAAAAGATGTGAAAAGAAATAATGTGCATAAGATAAGAGCTGTAATTTTTTTCATAGTATAACCTCCGGGGTTTATTATAATACCGATAATAGATTTCGTCAAGAAAAAAGAAAAAACTTTCAGTATCTCTCGGGTAAATGGGGTGAAACTCTGTTTTTTATCTTTTTTCTTATTGTTAAAACGGGAATAACGGCAGAAGCGGCAATGGGAGAAAGAGGAGAGAGAACAATTGCGAAAACGCTTAAAACCGACATGAGTATATCTCCTGCCATGCTGCAAAACGCGGGGGTCGGCATCCTTTTTTCCGGAAGAATGTCAAATTTGAAATCAGCGTTGTTGTCGGGAATAAAGTTGTTAAAAAGCATCGGCTCAATAACCTGTGAAACTGTATAGCCGAGCAGCTTTTTTCTTATGTCAATAAACGGGAAAGATGCTATTATGCTGTCCGCAGCGGCGGCAAAACCCATCATAAAGCGGTAAACGGGAGTGTCGGGAGTGTAGTTTCCGTCACCGCACTGCATATTTATAACAAGCTCCATAATTATATCGAACAGCTTCGTGTCTTTTATGCTGTCATATTCGCTTTTGCTGAGCTTTGCGCAGCGGCACAGGGGATAGATATGCTTTACCTTAAGGGCAGGTATCAGCTTATTAAGCGGAGCAGGAAGCAAAGATACCTTTTCGCAGTATTCGTTTATAAATTCATTTTTAAAATGCTCCTTAAGCGTGGCTTCTTTAATGCCGAACTCATCGCTGTTTTTTACAGGTATCGCGGTGAGATTTATTGTTTTTTTCTCGGCCTCAAGCTCGGCAACTCGATACATCGGAGGCAGGTAGCTTATAGCCGGAGTTGTTATATTGCAAAGAGTTTTTCCCTTATCGGAAACTGCAAAACCGATATCGGAAAAATGAGTGTGACCGCTGAAAATGAGAGATATCCCGATATCCGCAAGAGCATGAGCAACATATGCCCTTCTCATATTTCTGTCGGTTGCGCCTATTTTATATGCAGGAACGGGAGGAACAAGAGAGTGATGAGTGCAGGCAAAAACAAAAGCTCCCTCTTCCTTTGCTGAATTAACAATACTCTCTATCCACTTAAAGCAGTCGGGGGAGTAAGACGCGCTCATATTTTCCCTCGGGTCTATATCGCGGAAATTGTTGTTAAGCATAAGGCACCATATTTTTTCATCCAGCTTAACGCAGTAGGAATAGTCCGTTTCGCAAACAGAAAAAGCCTGATCCCTGCCGAATTCTCTATACATTTCCCAGAGGTCTTTCGGAGTGCAGACCTTTTTGAAAGGAGGCTTGCAGGCTTCCTCAGGAAGGTGCGAAAAATCATCGGTAACAATATCCTTGTAGGCAAAGCTGTCCTTATCAAACCAGGCGTTATGCCAGGGATGAGTTTTATATTTTACGTTCCAGCCCTCTTTAACGGCATATGAGCGGCTGAACTGAAAATCGTGGGTTGCGGTGAGAACATAAACGTTTTTGCCGCTGTTTTTAACCTTGCGCAGCATCTCAATATATTCTTTATGGCTCTCTTCATCTCCCGAGTGAGTAAGATCGCCGGTTATTAGAACCGTATCAAATTCATCGGTTGCCGCGAGACTCTCAAAAACGCTCTTGTTTATCTTGTTTTTAAGGAGCATTTCTCCTCTCTTGTCTGAATGGATCATTTCTTCCGAAATATAATGCGTGTCGGATAAAACTGCAAATTTCAAATTGCTCATCCTTTCGTTCTTGATTTTTTTGCTTGATTAAATTATACTAAATAAAAAAAGGAGATTTAACAATGCCTTATATTAAACTTACAACCACCGCTTGTGTATCCGATGAAAAATGCAATTCGCTCAAGGCAAAATTCGGCAAGGCCATTGAGAGCTTTAAGGGAAAAAATGAGAGCTGGCTTATGGTGGCCGTTGACGATGGAAAAAGAATGTGGTTTCGCGGCGACGATTCCGCCGATACCGCTATGGTTGACGTTGAACTGCTCGGCAGCGTTGCCCCTCAGGACAGCGAAAAAATGACCGCCTCGGTTTGCGATATTCTCGAAAGCGAGCTTGGTATTTCTCCCGACAGAATATATGTTAAATATACGGGATACAGCAACTGGGGCTGGAACGGTTCAAACTTCTGATTTTTCGTGATCAGAACAGCGCTATAATAAATTGCGCGGCGTTCTTAAGCCATATTTTAGCACGATCAAAAAAGCTCCCAATCGCGCTCTTTCCCTCAACGGTAACGGTTGTTTCTATCGGCTGTGATTGACCGCCGTAGGCGTTCTCTGCAATAACGCTAACAGTATATTCCCCCGAGCCGAGACCTTCAAGCGTAAGTG
>JAFLUL010000079.1 GCA_022508845.1 Oscillospiraceae bacterium
TATCATAAATTTGTACAAACCAAAACCCCCTCATGATTGAGGGGGCAGGGGGGGGTTGATTCATCGTAGATGATTTTTTATAAGTATGCTTAACCAACTCTGTGGCCGTCTGTTATCTGAATCTTTCCAACGATCGGAGCTTTGATATTTCCGATAAACGAGTCGCCGTCAAATGTGAATGCGCCGTCTATTTTTCTGCCGGGAAGGATGGAGATGGTGCCGGCTCCCGAGATAGTCTTTCCGTCCGGCTCTTCCTTCAGCTCTAAAAAGTTTATCTTTGCAGTTTTGAGTGCGCCGGGAAGGTCAACATCAATTTTATAATTGCCGTTTTCATCTTCAGATATTGTGAATTTAACTTCGCCTCTGGCAATTCTTATGTTGAGCTTGCCTGACCAAGTTCCTATACCTATTTTTGCCATAATTAGTTCCTCCTGATTATCTTTTGTATTTTTTGCCTATTTCAATGCCTTTATCAAGAGCATCAATGTTCATTGCGAGAATTTCGGGCTTTTTATCTTTAAACTTTTCGTTCAATGAAAGCCGGAATGCGTCCTCTGTTACAATTTCTGTTGCGCCGATAAGTATGCCTATAAGTATAATGTTTGCCGTTTTCGGGTTTCCCACTTCAAGTGCAAGATCGTCAACTGGAGCTGAGATAACCGTAACTCCGTTTTGAGCCTCTGCATCGGCAATGCGGCAGGAGTTTGCAAGCAGTATGCCTCCCTCCTTAACATCTTCGCCGAATTTGGCATAAGCCTGTTCGTTCATAACAATAAGGTTATCGCAGAACTTCGGGAGAGGGGATACAATGTTTTCATCGCTGATAACAACCGTGCATTTCGCGCTGCCTCCGCGCTGTTCGGGGCCGTATTCGGGAAGGTAGGTTGCGTGTTTGCCCATATCAATGGCAGCCTGAGCAAGAGTTATGCCTGCGCTCATAATTCCCTGACCGCCGGAGCCTGAAAAAACAAATGACGTTTTCATTATTCGTCCACCTCCGTATCCTTATATACGCCGGGTTTGAAATAAGGTATGGTGTTTGTGTTCATATAGTCAAGAGTTTGAAGGGGAGTCATTTTCCAGTTTGTTGGGCAGTTTGTGAGCAGCTCAACAAAAGTGAAGCCCTTGCCCTGAAGCTGAAGCTGGAAGGCCTTTTTTATGCCGGCTCTTGCATCCTTAACGCCTTTGGGGGAGTTTAATGCAAAACGGGCAACATAGCGGGGCGCTTCAAGGGTTGATAAAAGCTCGCACATTTTCATTGGATAGCCGGTTGTTTCGGGGTCTCTGCCGTAAACCGTAGTTGTTGTTTTCTGACCGATGAGAGTTGTGGGAGCCATCTGACCGCCTGTCATTCCGTAGGTCTGGTTGTTTGCAAAAATAACCGTGAAATTTTCGCCTCTGTTTGCTGCGGACATTATCTCAGAAAGACCGATTGCAGCAAGGTCGCCGTCACCCTGATAGGCAAAAACAAGCCTTTCGGGATTTGTGCGTTTGATTCCGGTTGCGGCAGCGGGAGCTCTGCCATGCGCCACGCTTAAAAAGTCGCCGCTCCAGTAGAGAATATTGAGGGCCGAGCAGCCAACGGAAATAACGTTTATTGAGTTATCTCCCTGACCGAGCTCTTCAATAACATCCGAAACAAGGCGAGTTGCAAGCGAATGAAGGCATCCGGGGCAATAGCCGCTCGGAGAATCCGCTATAAGAGTTGAACGCTTATATTCAGCCATTGTTTTCACCTCCGGAAACAATTTCGTATATCGCTTCATAAACGCCTTCGTCATCCAGAAGAACGCCGCCCGAACGTCCGTATTCATAAACAGGGCATCTCTCGAGCACCTGAAGCTCTATATCCTCGCGCATCTGAGCGGGAACGGTCATTTCAATGTCTATAATGCCTTTAACGCGCGAATAGTCAAGATTTTTTATGTTCGCCTTTGGGAAAGGGTAGAGGGTTATTGGGCGGATCATTCCAACCTTATAGCCCTGCTCTCTTAACGTTAATATAGCTTCTTTTGCAACGCGTGAGGCTATTCCGTAGGCAACAACAACATATTCGGCGTCTTCAATCAGAAATTCCTCAACCTTGACGTCGTATTCCTCCCAGGATTTATACATCTCTCCGGCTGCAAAATTGAGCCCTTCAAGAATCGGCTCGGTATAAATGGGAGTTATATTGCCCTGATAATCCCTGCCGTTTCTGCGGGTAAGAGTCCATTCAGGAATGTCCTCGTCCTTTAATTCCTTCATCGGAGGCAGCTCAACCTCTTCCATAATGTTTCCCAGGCAGCCGTCCATAAGGAGCAGCACGGGGTTTCTGTCTCTTTCGGCATATTCCCAAGCATCATAAACAAGGTCAACAGCCTCTTGAGCCGAATTTGGGGCAAACACCATAGCGTGAAAACCACCGTGGCCGAGAGCCTTTGTGGCCTGCAGGTAGTCGGACTGAGCGGGCTGAATTGAGCCGAGTCCGGGGCCGCCTCTGCTTATGTTAACTATAAGGGCGGGGAGCATTGCAGCCGCAAGATAGGAAATGCCTTCCGCCTTGAGGCTTATGCCGGGGCCAGAGGAACTGGTCATTGATCTTGTTCCCATAGCGGCGGCGCCGTATACCATATTAACGGAGGCTATTTCGCTTTCGCCCTGAACGTAGCTTCCGCCAACCTCGGGCAGCCTCCATGAGAGATACTCGGGGATTTCATTCTGAGGTGTGATGGGGTAGCCTGCAAAAAAACGGCATCCGCCTCGAATGGCAGCTTCGGCAATGGCCTCATTGCCCTTCATAAACTTTTTTTCGCCCATCTCATTCATCTCCTTTCGCGGGGAGTTCAATTGCTCCCTCGGGACATATAGTTGCGCATATCCCGCAGGAAATGCATTTTTCCGCGTCTGTTAAAACAGGGTAAAAATGACCTCTGCTGTTTCTCTGTGTTCCGGTTTCAAGAATCTGCTTCGGACAAAACTTTATGCAGTATTTGCAGTCCTTGCAGAGCCTCCGGTTAATTTGTATCACTTAAAACATCTCCTTTAAGCTTCTTCATAGCGTTTGTCGCCGGGTTTATTTTGAGTCAGCTTCATAAAGTCAACCTTCATAAGCGGAGTTTGGGGAAGCTCTTTAAGGAAAATTATTTCTCTCGGTATGTAGAATTTCGAGAAGTTTTCTGAGCATACCTTTTTGATAGCTTCCTTATATTTCTCCTCATCGCCGCTCTTTTTAAGGGAAGCATAAAGGCGGACAATGCTTTTTTCACCCTGCCATCCCTGAACGGCGCAAACATCGCCTAAAAAGTCAAGCTCTTCGCTGAGCTTCTTTTCTATATCGTTCGGATATACATTATATCCCGCAATGATGATAAGTCTCTTTTTACGTCCGGTGAAGAAAAAGTAGCCGTCATCGTCCTTATATCCGAGATCTCCCGAGAGAACCCATTTAACTCCGTTTTTATCGGTGTAAAGTCCCATATCCTCGGGGCCGTCTTTGGTGTAGTAGCCGCTCATAATGGTGGGGCCGGAAATTGCAAATTCACCTATTTCGCCGTTTGGCAGCTCGTTATGTTCGTCGTCCCATATCTGAACAACAACTCCGTCAAGAGCTTTACCTATGGAGCCGCGCTTGTAGTCCCAGTTTGTATTAGTGCAGCAAACGGAGCCTATCTCTGTCAGTCCGTAGCCCTGGCGAAGCCTTCCTTCGGCTCCCCATTTTTCAAAGTAGGAGTTAAATTCGTCAATAAACGCATCGCTGATATCGTCGCCGCCGCAGAACATCATTCGGATGTTTTTCAGCCACGGACCGTCAAAATGCTTCTCGCGCATAAGCTTATCAAACATAAGCGGTATTCCGCCGAATCCAACAACATAGTTTGTCCGCATCAAACGGTTAAATATTTTTGCGTCAAACTGCATCATAGGGATAATACGGGCGGAATTGCAAAGAGCCATATGAAGCCCCAGGCAAAGACCGAAGCAGTGGAACATAGGCAAAACTATAACTTCCGCTTCTTCACCGGGAATGCGAACCTCGTCTATGTTTGAAACGCGCTGAACAAGCTCGTTTATGGCTCGGTTTGTGAGCTTTATGGTTTTGCTCTTGCCTGTGGTTCCGCCGCCGTTTAAATATACGCAGATATCGTCGGCGTTATTTTCAACTGGCTCAAAAGTCTTATATTTTTTAACGGCGTCCTTATAATAGGTTGCTTTTTTATATTTTGGGAACACTCCCTTAACTATGCCTTCGGCTGCCTTTGAGCCGATTTTTTTGTATCCCTCGGAATAGTCAGATGAGCAGCAAACAACGCAGGGTATGTTCATCTCATTTATTGTTTCAATGTGCTTTTTTGCCAGCAGATCGAGAACCATAACTCCCTTTGCGTTAACGTCCTCAAGAGTTTCTTTTAAGAATTCTGTTGACATAAGCGGGTGAACGAAGTTTGTTATAACGCCTATCTGATTCAGAGCATAGAAGCTCAGTATTCCCTGAATGGTTGTAGGCATAAAGATGGTGTAAACATCTCCTCTTTTGAGCCCGAGATCCTTTTGAAAATAGGCAGCTAAGGCATCCATATCCCTGAACATTTCAGAGCGGTAATATTTAACGCCGAAGTGCTGCATCATATAAACGTCCTCATAAATGCTTGTACATTTTTTGAGGTATTCTGTACAGTTATAATTTTCAATAGACGGTAACATAACACTTCCCCTTTTTATATTTATTAAATTATATTATATATCTTTTATATTATAAAGTCAATGAAAGCTTAAAAAAGTTAAACTTCTCTAACAGTTATTTAACATTTATTATAACAAAAAAGCCCTGCGTTTTAAACGCAGAGCCTTAAAGAAATTGTTTTTTGTTATTCTTCGGGAATTTCCACTTCGCTCATTTTTTTAACGTGCTCTGAAATGGAGGAAGCTTCGTCAGACTGAAGCTTGCCGTTGTTAACGATAAGGTTTGTTACGATACCAACAATAAGCGCGGTTGCAAGAGCGGTGATCTGGAAAATGGGGCCTCCGGTAAGCTCGTTAAGGCCGAAGTCAAGGGTAAGACCGCCGATGCCTGTAACGAGGATAGCGCTTACAACAAAGAGGTTTTTGTTTTCGCCGAGGTCAACCTTTTTGAGCATCTGAAGACCGGAAACCGCTATAAATCCGTAAAGAGCTATGCAAGCGCCGCCCATAACGCACTTCGGGATGGAGTTGATGAGAGCAACGAAAGGAGTGAAGAAGGAGAGCAGCATACAGCCCACGCCCGCAACGCTTATTGTGCGGATGGAGGCGTTTCCTGTGATAGCCACGCAGCCTATTGATTCGCCGTAGGTGGTGTTTGCGGCTCCGCCGAATACTGCGCCAACTATTGAGCCAACGCCGTCGCCCATAAGGGTCTTATCAAGACCGGGATCGGTGATGAGGTCTTTGTTGATTATGTTGGAGAGATTTTTGTGGTCAGCTATGTGCTGAGCAAGCTCAACAACGGCTATCGGAACATAGATAAGAGCAATGTTGCCTATTGCCGCGCCGTCTATGGGAGCAAATTCTCCTTTAGTTTGAATGGCCTTTAAGAAGAAGAATTTGGGATAGTCAACAATAGAAGTGATCGAGAAGGGGCTGAAAGCCGCCTTAAAGGAGTCAAAGGAGAGAATCTGCAAAGCTTCAATGCTTGCTGCGTTGCCGATAAGGGTGAGAACGAGGGCTAAAACATAGCCTGCGCCTATTCCAACGATGAAGGGGATGAGCTTCATCGTGCTTGTGCCCTTAACAGAGGCAACAACGATCATTATGAATGTGAAAACGCCAACGAGAATTGTTATAAGGCTGTATTTTTCGCCGCCGTTTGTTGCAGCCCAGGAGGTTGCTGTTCCGGAAAGGGAAAGACCGATAAGGGTAACTATGGGTCCTATAATAACAGCGGGCATAAGTTTATTTACCCAGCCTGAGCCTGAAAGCTTAACTATAAGAGCGATTACAACATAAACAAGACCTGCAAACGCAACGCCTATAAGCATACCCCAGTAGCCGTAATTCTGCCCGATGGAGGCTGCATATGCGCCAAGGAAGGTGAAGGATGAGCCGAGGAAAACAGGGCTCTTTTTTCTTGTGCAGAGAATATAAACAAGTGTGCCGATTCCTGCGCCGAAAAGAGCTGCTGCGGGGTCGGCTTCAAGGCCGAAACCTGTAACGAGCATAGGTACAAGAAGTGTGGCTGCCATAATGGCGATCATCTGCTGGAAAGCAAAAACAATAGTTTTGTTCCATGCGGGCTTGTCATGAACATCGTAGGTGAGTTTCATTTGGAATTATCTCCTTTGCTTTTTTTGCGAAAAACAAAAATACCCGGCCGAATATTGGCAGGGTAAAACAGAGCATACTTGTATTATAAAGAAGTTATTAACGCGGTTTACCATCTTGCCAATATCTCTGTATTGGATTAAAGATATAATGTATTTCGCTTAATAAAAGAATATCACAGTTCAAGCGTTCTGTCAACAAAATATGAACAAAAAAAGGAACCAAAATGCGGTTCCTGTTTTTTGAGAATTTTGTGTAAATTTGTCAGTTCTCGGGTTTATAGCTGACTGTGCCGCAAACCCTGTCGCCCGCGTCGCCTGCGGCTGTGAGGATATATCCCTTTTCATTGAGCGGTTCGTCTGAATAATTTGCGGTGTAAATTTGAACATCCGGGTGATTTTTTTCAATAAGGCTGACTCCCTGATTTGCGGAGAATATGCACATCAGCTTGATTCTTGTGCATCCGGCCTCTTTGCAGAGCTTGATCGCTGCATCGGCGGAAACTCCGGTTGCGAGAGCGGGATCAACAATTATAACTTCACCGTCCGCTGCGTCAACAGGCAGCTTAAAATAATATTGACACGGCTGCAAAGTTTCTTCATCTCTGTATAATCCTATATGTCCAACCTTTGCGGTAGGAAGCAGGCTTCTCAGTCCGTCAACCATCCCGAGTCCCGCTCTTAAAATGGGAACTATCGTAAAATCTTCCGCAAGAACAGGGGAGAGGATTTTTTGAAGCGGAGCCTGAACTTCAATATTTTTGGTGGGCAGATCCTTGAGCGCCTCAAATCCCATCATCATTGCAAGCTCGGTAACTATTTCGCAGAATTCCTTTGAACCGGTGTTAACATCGCAAAGATGCGTTATTTTGTGTTTCATAAGCGGATGGTCGAAAATTGTCAGATTTTTATGTTCCGTCATTGTTATCACCCTTTTTTGTATTTTTCTCAGAATAATTATAAAAAGTTTTGCGGGATATGTCAAGGTTTTTGATTGACCGGGACAAAAGGTTATGATAAAATATTTATATCTCAGTTGAAAGAGGTAAAAATACTATGGCAAAGATTCTTGTAAGCGCGTGTCTTTTGGGCTGCAATTGCAGATATGACGGAAAGAGCTGTTTGAACGAAAATATTATCGCTCTTAAAAAAAAGCACACTCTTATTCCTGTTTGCCCTGAGCAGCTCGGAGGGCTTGAAACTCCCAGAAGTCCAAGCGAACGGCAGGGAGATAAGGTAATTATGAAAACCGGAGAGGACGTTACCGCCGAATATATGCGCGGTGCGCAGGAGACTCTCAGACTTGCAAATTTATTTAATATAAAAAAGGCCATACTTAAAGCAAATTCCCCGTCGTGCGGCAAAGGAATTATTTACGACGGCAGCTTTTCAGGGCAAAAATGCAGCGGAAACGGCGTTACCGCCGAGCTTTTTATGAAGAACGGGATAACAGTTTGCTCGGAAGAGGAAATAAATTTTGTTGACACGCATAAAAAAATAGTATAGAATAAATCTATAAAAATTAAGGAGCAAAAAGCTATGGACGAATACGGCCCCGATATAGTTTCAGTTGTTGATGACGACGGAAACGAACACGAATTTGAGGTTCTTGACAGAATAGAGACCGACAGCGATAAAAAATATATTGCAATGATCCCCGTTTTTGAAAACGATAACGATATATTAAACGACGACGGAGAACTTATAATTCTCAGAGTTATCGAAACCGAAGAAGAAACCGTTCTTGAGCCTATTGAGGATGAGGACGAATTTAACGAAGTGGGCAGAATCTTCGAGGAAAGACTCTCTGAAATGTTTGATTTTGACGGCGAAGAGGAATAAAGATAATTTCCTGCGTTGTGCGATAAAAGGATAACCAATATTAACCCAACACTCATTTTTCAGGGGTCCTGATACTCCGTCCGCGGGATTGCAGACCTCCCGGCATAAGCCGGACGAAGGGAGCGCGAAACGGATGGGAGGACACCCACCTGCTTAAAAGCAGGTTATTATTGTTATCCAACGGCAACGCGGGTTTTTTGTTTTTTTTGGAGGAAAGAGAATGAAAGGTGACAACGCGAAAAAGCTTAAAAAAACGAAAACCATAATTTCGATTATTGCTTGGGTAATTGCGCTTACCGCCGTTTGGCAGTTTACAGGCAAAACAATAACGGAGGGCAGAACTCTTGCCTATATTTCCGGCGCGCGCCAAACGCTTATCGCCCACAGGGGCTTTTCTGCTTTATACCCGCAAAACACTGTTCCCGCATTTATAGCCGCCGCAGAAAACGGCTTTGACGGCTATGAGTTTGACGTTCACACAACCAAAGACGGCGTTTGGGTTGTAATACATAACGATGATATCGATGCTATGACAAACGGTACAGGTAATGTTGCCGACTATACATACGAAGAGCTGATGCGGTTTAATATAGACGCCGGAAACGGTATAGAAAATTATCCCGACCTTAAAATTCCAACTCTGGAAGAGGCTCTTTCGGTTTGCGATGAATATGACATCTTTCCGGTTATTGAAATAAAATCCTGCGACAGCTCATATTTCCCAGGACTTTTGGCAGGCATTTATTCTCATTCGCTTCAGGATAAGGCTATTATCATATCGTTTACAATGGAATATCTTGAAGAGATAAGAGCGCTTGACGGAAATATTGAAATGTCGTATCTCTCAAGTAAGCTTACCCGTGATGACGTTGATAAATGTGTGTCTCTCGGCAACTGCGGTATAGATATAAATATCTATAAATTTTTTAAGATGACCGGAGCTATAAAATACGCTCAAGATAAAGGCCTGAAGTGCGTTTCGTGGACAATTGACCATCCGCTTTTTGCAGATATATCGCATTGGATCGGAATTGATAATATAACAACCAATAGAATAAGACATAAATAAGAAGTAAACAGAGGTCTTGCATTTTTTTTATTGTTGTGTTACAATATCAAAAAATCATACGGAGGAATTTTTTATGGCAAAATTAAACGATATTGACAAAGCTGCCGCATCAAAAGGTAAGGGTATTGAAACTCTTTGGCAGTTTATAAAATTTATTGTTGTAAGTCTCGGCGCGTTTGTTATTCAAACCTTTCTACCGCTTCTTATCAAGCTCTTTATGAGCGACGAATTTCTTGCAAAAGAATATGATATTTGGGGTATTTTCAAATCCTCTGTTGACGTAAAAACAGGAGCTATGCTTGGCCTTGGCGTTTTCATTGCAGCCAATGTTTCAAATGTTATCGCGCAGATCGTTTCTTTCTTTATTAACAGAGATAAGACCTTCAATTCTGATGCTAACATTGCGGTAACTCTTCCGATATACATAGTATTCACAATTGCCCTCATTATTTTCTCTGCATGGCTTTCAACAAAGCTCATTCCTTTCTTTACAGGGCTCACAGGTTCTGCTGATACAGCAATGGCTATTTCCGGTGCTTGCTGCGGAGCTGTTCAGTTCTTCCTCTATTTCCCCGTGGATAAAATTCTGTTCCATAAGAAAAAGGAAGAAAAGACCGAAGAAAAGGTTGAAGCAAAATAATAAAACAAATTATAGAGCGGGCAGAAATGCCCGTTTTATTTTTAAAAAACGCCCCTTTCGGGGAGAAAATAAACGCTCTTTTTTGTATGATATGGATA
>JAFLUL010000008.1 GCA_022508845.1 Oscillospiraceae bacterium
ACCGTATCAAAAAAAGGAGAACAGAGATGAAAAAGGTATTAAGTTTGCTGAAGCAGTTCAAATGGACACTTTTGGCATCCATTTTTTTTGCAACGGTAAATACTGTTATGCAGCTTCTCCTGCCATATTATACCCGCGATATGATGAGCTCCATTCTCGACTATGATATGGACAACATAATAAGATGCGCGCTGATAATGCTTGGCTTTACAATTGCAGGAGTTTTAACATCCATAGCAAACACTTTTTTTTCAACAAAAACCTCTGTTGGCTACTCCATTGAGCTCAGAAACTACATATTTAACAAAGTATCGCATTTATCGCAGAGCAGCATTGACAAGATAGGAGTTTCATCTCTTGTTACGCGAACAACAAACGACGTCCGCCAGATACACGATATTGTTCTTTCAACGCTGAAATCGCTGCTCCCGATCCCTATTATGCTAATAGGAGGACTGGTTCTTGCATATGAGATGAATCCCGGAGTATTAAAAACCGCGCTGGGCTTTATTCCCGTTATGGCCGTTATTGCGGTAATTCTGATAGCTATTATTATACCGCTCTACACTAAGATTCAAAAGCTGGTTGACAAGGTAAATCAGCTAATGCGCGAAAAAATAAGCGGAATAAGGGTTGTAAGAGCGTTCAACCGAACCGAATATGAGGATGAGCGTTTTAACGAAACAAACAAAAAGCTTACAGGCATAGCTCTTGTGGCTTCCCGCTCGATGGCAGGACTTATTCCGATATTAACGCTGTTTATGTATGGGCTGATATGCATAATTTTTTACCGGACTATAACTGCCGTTAATCTGCTTGATCCCGTTAAGGACGCCACAGCGATAAAGGAGACCATACCCAATCTTTCAGCATTTATCGCCTATTTTTCTCTTATTATAACCTCAGTTATGTCCGTTGTTGGTATAGTTGTTTCGATACCGAAGGCATCTGTTTCGGGAAAGAGAATAAAGGCCATTATGGAAGCAGTTTCCGACGTTACCGAAACTGACTCTCCCATTGCACCTCAGCCAGAAAATATGGGCATTGTTGAGTTCAGGAATGTAAGCTTTAAGTATAAACAGCCTGAAGAAAAAAAAAGCAAAAAGAAAAAAAACACTGCCTCAAAGCCGAAAAAAAACGAAAAGAAGCACGACCGCAACTTTATGCTTCAGGACGTAAGCTTTATTTCGCATCCGGGAGAGGTAACGGCGATAATAGGAATAACCGGTTCGGGCAAAAGCACTCTCATGAACCTTATTCCGAGGCTGTATGACTGCACAGAGGGCGAGATCCTTGTTAACGGAGTTAATGTTAAGGATCAGAGCATTGAGACTCTGAATTCATCAATAGCAGTTGTTCCTCAACAGGCGTTTTTGTTCAGCGGAAGTATTGCTGACAACGTTCGTTTTGGCAAACCCGACGCCTCCGACAGCGAAGTATGGCGCGCGCTTGAGATAGCGCAGGCAAAGAGTTTTGTTGCGGCTATGCCGGAAGCTGAAAACAGCCCCGTTTCTCAGGCGGGAAAAAACTTTTCGGGAGGACAAAAACAGCGACTTGCAATAGCAAGGGCTGTTATTAAGGGCGCAAAAATCATTTTGTTTGACGACAGCTTCTCCGCCCTTGACCTTGCAACCGATGCACGTCTGAGGGCTTCTCTCAAAGAAAATCTCACAGACACAAATCTTATTATAGTTGCCCAGCGCGTAGGAACTGTTTTAAACGCCGACAGAATTATTGTTCTTGACGGTGGAAAAGTTGTTGGACAGGGAACGCACAAAGAGCTGATAAAAACCTGCGAACTCTACCGCGAGATAGTTGCAACGCAGCTGAGCGAGGAAGCTCTTGAGGACGGGCATAATGAAACGGGGGAAGAAAACGGAAATGAAAAATAAAGCAAAAACCGAGATCCCCGAAATATCATACTCCGGAAAATATTCCGCATACCGCAAAACTCATAACGATGAGCAAAAGCCCGAAAACGCCAAGGGAACCGTTCTGAGATTCTTTTCGCTTATAAAGCCTCACGCATTTTCAATGTCGCTTGTTGTTATTTCGGCAATGGCAGGAACGGTGTGTAACGTTATTGCTCCCGAATATATGAGCAGCGTTATAAACCTTATGCAGGAACTTATCCAGGGGCTTATTGACAACGGAACGCCGATAACCTTCAGCGTTGCCCGGCACGAAATAATTATGCTGGCAATTATTTACGGTCTCACCAGTCTGTTTTCGTTTTCGCAGGAATTTTTCTCGGCAGGCGTTTCCCAGAGGCTTGTTTGCTCTCTGCGCGCCGATCTGAACGGAAAACTGTCCCGTTTGCCCCTGAGCTTTTATGACCGCCACACTAAAGGGCAGGTCATATCAAAAATGATAAACGATATTGAAAATGTAAGCTCAAGTCTTCAGAGCAGCATACTCACCGTTATGACAAGCGTTATTCAGGTAATCGGCAGCCTTATCATGATGCTGCACACAAAAAATTACCTTATGACGTTTGCCGCAATAATTCTTGTGCCCGTTTCGGGAAGCATATCTTATTTTGTTTCAAAAAAATCAAAGATCTGGTTCCGCCGCTATTGGAACACTATGGGCGATTTAAACGGTCATATTGAAGAAATGTATGCCGGGCATACCATAGTTCGTATTTTCGGACACGAGCAGCAGTCGATAGACGAGTTCAGGGATATAACCGTAAGGCTTGGCAGAAACAGCTTTGTTGCGAATATGATATCGGGAATTCTAAATCCCGTTTTATCGCTTATAAAAAACATAAACTATGTTTCGCTCTGCCTTCTCGGGGGATATCTTTATATCGGAGTTAAAAACGGCGTTTATTCATCAAAAAGCTTCGGCGGCATAGGAGATATAACGAAGTTCCTCTCATATTCAAGCTATTTTTCATCTCCCATCATCAGTCTTTCAAAAATAATAAACAATATCCAGTCGTCTCTCGCCTCAGCCGAAAGAGTTTTCTCGCTGCTTGATGAAATTGAAGAGGCTCCGGACGCAAGCGCAGAGGACTTAACGAATGACATAAAAGGGCTTATAGAATTTAAGGACGTATCGTTCAGATATAAAGAGGATGTTCCGCTTATTGACGGGCTTGATCTGACAGCAAAGCCCGGCTCAACAACCGCGATAGTTGGACCGACAGGCGCGGGAAAAACAACCATAGTTAACCTTCTGATGCGCTTTTACGATATAAACTCCGGCCACATTTATCTTGACGGCAGGGATATTTATGAAATGTCGCGAAACGCTCTGAGAGCAAATTTCGGAATGGTTCTTCAGGACACTTGGCTGTTTAAGGGAACAATAAAAGATAATATCCGCTACGGGCGCGCTGACGCCACCGACGAAGAAATTATTGAAGCGGCTAAGAACGCATATATCTATGATTATATTATGTCGCTCCCGAAGGGCTTTGACACCGAGCTGACAGAAGAGGGCACAAATATATCGCAGGGGCAAAAGCAGCTTCTCACCATAGCAAGAGCAATAATCGCAAATCCCAAGGTGCTTATTCTCGATGAGGCAACAAGCTCAGTTGACACAAAAACCGAACAGAAAATTCAGGAAGCGATGAACGAGCTTATGAGGGGCAGAACGAGCTTTGTTATTGCCCACAGACTTTCAACGATTAAAAACGCCGACAATATTCTTGTTATGAAAAAGGGCAAGATCGTTGAACAAGGCACCCACAACGATCTGCTGAAAGCCGACGGGTTTTACGCGCTGCTGTATAACTCTCAGTATACCGACGGAATTCCGCCGGAAGATTAAAAACTTTGATAAATGAAAGGATAAACTGATATGCTTAAAGGAATACCATCGGAAATTTCTCCGGAACTGATAAAAATACTTTGCGAAATGGGTCACGGCGATGAGATAGTTTTGGGAGACGGAAACTTCCCCGCCGCTTCAAACGCAAAAAGGCTTGTACGCGCCGACGGGCTGGGCGTTCCTCAGATGCTCTCGGCAATACTGAAGCTTATACCTCTTGACACCTATGTTGACTCCCCCGTTATGCTGATGGCAACGGGAGAAAATGAGCCTACGCCGGAAATTTGGAGCGAATATGAAAATATAATTACCGAAAACAACGGCGAAACAAACATAACTCAGCTTGAACGCTTTGATTTTTATGAGCGTGCGAGAAAGGCTTATGCCGTTATTGCAACGGGAGAAACCGCAATTTACGCCAATGTGATACTCAAAAAGGGCGTAGTTAAATAATGGAATACGATTTAACTGACATTAAAACCGTTAAGAGCCTCCTTGGAGCGGCGGGATTTACCTTTTCAAAGTCGCTTGGGCAGAATTTTATAACGGATCCCGGCGTTTGCCCAAAAATGGCAGAGCTTGCAGGCATAGGAGAAAACGACGGAGTTATAGAGATAGGCCCCGGAGTTGGAGTTCTGACTGTGGAGCTTGCGAAGAGGGCTGAAAAGGTTGTAAGCATTGAGCTTGACACCCGTCTTTTTCCCGTGCTGGCAAAAACCCTGAGCGAAAAAACAAACGTGTTTGTTGAAAACGCGGATATTCTGAAAACCGACCTCCGGGAGCTTATAAAAAAATATTTCCGCGAGGATCAAAAAATTCACGTCTGCGCTAATCTGCCTTACTATATAACCTCTCCGATAATCATTTATCTTTTGGAGAGCGGAATCCGTTTTTCTTCTCTAACTCTTATGGTGCAAAAGGAAGCAGGAGAACGCATAACCGCAAAACTAGGTCAAAGGGAGGCAGGGGCTTTAACTGCGGCAGTACAGTATAAAACCGAAGCAAATAAGCTTTTTGACGTAAAAAGCTCGTCATTTACTCCTCCGCCGAAGGTTAACAGCTCTGTTATAAAGCTTACATTCAGAGAAAAACCTCCGGTGGAAATAGAGAGCGAGGAAAAATTTTTCAGAACCGTTAAAGCCGTTTTCGCTCACAGAAGAAAAACCGCGGTAAACAGCCTTTCCGCCGAAACCGGAATATCAAAAGAAAAAATAACTTCCGCCCTTGCTTCTCTCGGTTTTCCTCCAACGGTAAGAGCCGAGGAGATAGATATTGAAAAGATGGCGCAGCTGTCAAAACTGATATAATGGAGATAATATGCAGAGATTTATAGTGTTTGAAGGTCTTGACGGAACCGGAAAGACCACACAGATAAAAAAGCTTGCAGAATACTTAACAGGCAGAGGTGAAACAGTTTTTACGGACGCGGAACCCTCCGCCCTGCCTTCGGGGAAATATATAAGACGCGTGCTCTCAGGCGAGATTCCAAGCTCCCCCTGGGCAACCGCCGCGCTTTTTCTGGCGGACAGAATAAACCAGAACATCGACTCCGATAACGGAATAAAAAAGCACCTTGACGCCGGAGAAACAGTTATTCTTGACCGCTATTATTTTTCAACCTTCGCCTATCAGGGCTATGAAACCGATATGGACTGGGCTATGGATATGCACTACCGCTGCCCGGAGCTTGAAAAGCCCGATCTTGTTTTGTTTTTAACAATGTCTCCCGAAAAATGCATTGACCGCATAACTCAAAACAGAGCGGATCAGCCTCTTGAAATTTATGAAACAACCGAAAAGCTCACCGAGATAAGCGAAAAATTCAACACTGTTTTTGAAAAGCTGAAAGATAAAGAAAATATCGTTTATATAGACGCTTCCGGGAGCGTTGACGAGGTGCACGAGCGAATAGTTAACGCAGTAAACGCATCGAATCCGCCAAAGCTTGCGCTTTTTGATTTTGACGGAACCGTTATCGACAATTCAAGAGGAATATACAACTGCATAAATTATGCCTGCGATAAAATGGGCGTTAAAAGACCCGGGAGCGATATAATTCGCCGCTTTGTTGGCCCTCCTCTATATGATTCCTACAAAAGATATATTGAAAATGACCACGAAAGAGCGCTTTATTTCGTTGACTGCTACCGTGAGCGGTTCGCACCGATAGGAAAAACCGAAGCAGAACTGTATCCGAACATTATAAATCTGCTGTCGGCTCTTAAGGCTGACGGCTATACTCTTGCTGTTTGCTCAGGTAAACCGCGCCAGTTTGTTATGGATATAGCAAAAAATTTAGGTATAGCAAAGTTTTTCTCGGAATACTATTGCCCATCTTTTTCGGATACAGGACTGGATAAAGGCGATTATATAATCAGAGCGATTTCCGATTTCGGTTCGAGGCGTGAAAACACCGTTATGATCGGCGATACAAAGAGCGATATTCTTGCAGCAAAAAAAGCGGAAGTCAAGAGCATTGGAGTTAAATACGGCTTTGCCGCCGAAAACGAGCTGGAGGAAAACGGCGCGGACATACTGTGCGAAACCGTTTCGGATATTTTCGTTGCCGTAACCGGAAAAGAGCTATGAATAAATGCGTTATATTAGGAGCGGGAGAATACGGCGCAAATTTCCCGGCTTACGATAAAAATGATTTTTATATTGCCGCCGACGGAGGCTTTTCAGCCGCCGAGCGTTTCGGGATAAAACCGAATTTGCTGATAGGAGATTTTGATTCGCTGAAAACAGCATTACCGCAGGATATTAAAACCGTATCTCTTCCGGTTAATAAAGACGTTACGGATATGGACGCGGCAGTTAGCGAAGGTATACGCCTCGGATATAATAATTTTGAGCTTTACGGCGGCACCGGAGGAAGGCCTGACCACACTTTTGCAAATCTATCGCTTCTTGCAAGGCTTTCTCAGAATAAAAAAAGAGCAGTTTTATTCGGCTCGGGCTTTATTTTCACCGCCGTTACAAACGATAAAATAAAAATCACCTGTTCTGAGGGCAAAACTCTCTCGCTGTTTTCCTGGACGGATACATCGCAAGGCGTTACAACAACGGGAGTTCAGTATCCGCTAAACAATAAAACGCTTCTAAGCTCATTCGCTCTCGGAGTGAGCAATTCATTTACAAAAGAAACAGCCGAAATTTCCGTTGAAAACGGAACTCTCATAGTTATGAGCGAAACCCCGTCATTTTTGGTCGATTGACACGACTTATATATAAGGGAGGAAAAAAATGAAATACGCACTGATAACGGGAGCTGCCGGAGGACTTGCCGGCGCTTGCGTTGAAAAACTCTGCCTTGACGAAAACTGGACCATTTTTGCCGCCGACATAACTGAGGAAGGACTAAACGCCCTCAGAGAGCGTACAAACGACAGAGTCATCCCCGTTGTTATGGACATAACAAAAGAAGAAAGCTGTAGCCAAGCGGCTCAGTTTATTAAAACATACTCTTCCAAACTCGATGTTGTTGTTAACGCGGCGGGCATCCACACGATGGCTTCACTTGTTGAAGGCGATCCCGTTAAAACCATAAGCAGAATGATAGACATAAACGTTATGGGGATGATACGCGTAAACAAGGCCATGTTCCCTCTCATTGAAGAGGCAAAGGGAAGAATAATCAATTTTTCGTCCGAATGCGGCTGGGAAAAACCGCAGCCCTTTAACACACCATACGCCATAACAAAATATGCGGTTGAGGCCTATACAATAGGTTTAAGGCGCGAGCTGAACTTTATCGGGATAGACGTTGTTAAAATCCAGCCCGGCTCATTTAAAACGGGGATGCACAACCAGGCGACCGCAGGATATGATAAGATAATGCAGACCACAGAGCGTTATAAACCCGTTCTCAGTGTATTAAAGCCCATTATGAGCGTTGCGATGAATCATCCGCACGATAAAAAATATCTGGTTGAGACCGTTATGCGCTCTATTTATGCGCCTCACCCCAAAACAAACTATAAATGCAAAAACACCTGGTATCTTGCGGCCATAGATCCCATTCCCGACAAAATTATAGACATAGGCTATAAAACTGTTGTTGAACTCGGCTATAAGCTGATGAAAAAGACAGGAAAAATTTAAGTTGACTTTTCTGTTCTTTAGTGATAAAATAAAGAAAATAGAATTTAACAGGGGTGCTTCGGCTGAGACGGTTTTATACCGAACCCTTTAACCTGATATGGATAATACCGGCGTAGGGAGTTAAAGAATTATTATAATGCAATTTATTCCGTATGTCCGCATACGGAATTTTTTTTGTGAAAGGAGAACCATATGAAAATTTCAAAAACACAGGCGCTTGTTGAAAGCGCAATAATGATCGCGATAGCGAGCATGCTGAGCTTAATTAAAATTGTTGACCTTCCTTACGGAGGCTCGGTTACAATAGCTTCTATGCTGCCGATAATCATTATCGCCTACCGTCACGGCATCGGCACAGGGCTTACGGCTGCATTCGCTTTCGGCGTTATTCAGCAGCTTTTAGGTCTCAGCTCGCTGAGTTATGTATCAACCTGGCAATCTGTTCTTGCCGTTATTTTACTTGACTATATTATAGCTTTTCTTGTGCTTGGGTTGGGAGGAATATTCCGCAACCGTTTCAAAGACCAGTCACCCGCTCTTGTTTGCGGAGCACTGCTTGCCTGTGTGCTTCGCTATGCCTGCCACGTTATATCCGGCGCAACCGTATGGGCAGGACTTTCCATTCCAACCTCGGACGCGCTTCTCTACTCATTTGCTTATAACGCAACATATATGGTGCCGGAAACCATTGTTTTGATGGTTGCCGCATATTATCTCGGTTCAACCCTTGATTTCAGAAACAACCAGCCTGTGCGTCTTGCCTCAAAAGAGAGCGAAAAAATATCCGCGTTCAGCATTATCGCCGGGTTAACGCTCTCGGCAGGAGTTATTTTTGACGTTGCCGCTGTGTTTTCAAAGCTTCAAAACGGCGAGACGGGAGAATGGAATATTACAGGCCTTTCCGACGTAAACTGGATAGCCGTGGCAATTGCATCATTAGCTGCCGTTATTGTTAGCGCCGTATTATTTGTTATCGGAAAAAAGAAAAAAAGCAGCGCATCCAATGCTTGATTTTCCGTTAACTTAACGTCAAAAACGCTTAAATAGATATTGCAAAGCCCGTCCTAAAGTGTTATTATATTATAAATATAATTTACGGAGGCATTTTTATGAGCGACGAAATTAAAACCCCGGAAAATGCACAGCCGATTCAAGGCAGCGAAGAAGCGCTTAACGACGAGCTAAACAATCTCAAAGACATTTTCCAAAAGGAATGGCAAAAAACCATAGAGGAAAGCGAGAAGGAATCGCCCGTTATTCAGGAGCTTGACGATACCGGCGAACCCGAGGAGGAGCCGGAGGAAAATTCGGATGACAGTTCCGACAATGCGGCTGATACCGAACCGAGAAAAAAGAAGAAAAAGAAGGATAAAAAAGGGAAAAAGCGCAGCAGAGCTCCGCTTATTGTTCTTATTGTTTTATTGATAATAATTATTATCCCTCTTCTCTCATATTTTGTTTGTTCGGTAACGGTACCGAATTTTAACAGTATTATCGCGTCTTATTCGGCAGCCCTTACCGCAGAAACCGACGAGAAAAAAATTGCCGCCTATGAGGATGTTATATCTCTCTGCAAAGAAGGAACTATGCCCGGTCAGTTTGTTCAGTCACTCTATGAGGAAGTTGTTGTCCTCAAATGCAAAGCCGAGGGCTATGCTTCCGCTCTGGAATATATGCAAAAAAATATGACGGAAGATATGATAACGGGCGCAAAATCCGCTGAATTCAAAGATTTTCTTAAAATAGGCGACTCAATAAACGCGATTGCGGAAAACGCATTCAGCAAAACCGAAGAGGCTCTGAAAAACGCGGGAAGCCTTTCCGAAACTGATTTTAACGCTGCAGCGCAGGCTCTCGGAACACCCGAGCTTATAAAAAAGGAAGTTGTTTCCGCCCTTACCTCTATTGCTGAAGGTATGGCTCTTGAACAGGCAGCCGATACTGAAGAACAGTTTATGGAAGCAATATCGGATTATTTCTCAGCCGCGTCCCAGTTCAGCACTCTCGGAGCCGACACAGACGCAATGTATGAAAATATTGCGGTTAAGGTTTATAACGCCGGATATCTTTATGAAACCACATATATAATAGATCAATACTTTAAGGAGGAGCAGCTCTCTAATCCCAAGACCGACGCTTTTGTCGCTGTTTTGGGTGATATTGAAGCTCTTAAGGCGTCAGATATCGACATTTATGCCGTTACACTTGCCTGCTATGAAAACAATACCTATTCAGACGATGATCTTAAAAACGCAATAAACGCCGACCTTCCCGACAAGCTTAAATTATCTCTGGTTAATATCGGTAAATCCATTATCGAGGGCATAGAGAGAGAAAACGAAAAGAACCTTACAAAAGCAAGTCTCAGCTATTCCGAGGCGATTTCAACCCTTGAAGCGCTTGAGCTTGAAGCAACCGAGCTTGCAAAGAGACTTATAAGAGTTTATGTTTTGAACGGCGATACTCAGAGCGCAAACTCCCTTAAAGAAACTTATATAACCGCAGAAGTTCTTGAAAGCTCCGATGATGAATTTAAGACTTTTATAGACGAGCTTACAAAGCTCTATAATGCTCAGTATGCCGTTAACGAGGTATTCTATCCGTTCTATTCCGAAGCTTACTACTATGGCAAAGACCTTAATAAGGAAGAGATAAACGCCGCTCTTGACAAGCTTGTAACAGATGAAGCCGACGAATATCTTTTAGCATTTGTATCCTATTATAGATATCTTACCGAAGGATTCACCGATGAAAACACGGATATAATGCTTAAGTATCTCACCGAGTTTGCCGAAAAAATGGGAAAATATCCTGTACTTTACGGCATATCCCTTGCCGAAGTTTACAGAATGTCAGGCGACTATGAGAAGGCAGAGGAAATCGCAAAGGAAATACTTGAAATCAATATAGCCGATGATTATTCAAATTCAATATTAGCTTTTGTTTACAGAATAAACAACAATGTTGATGAAGCTCTTAAGACTGCCGAAAAGGGAGTTCAGCTCTCTGGCGAATCCTATTACTGCGCAGCGGAAGCTCTTGTTGACCTTATCCTCAAGGGAGATTTTGAAAAGGCATTTGATTATGCAAAGGCCCTCTATGAAGAAAACCTCACCGTTGACAATTGCGAATATATCAAAATTATTGCCGCACTTTATGACGGCAGCAATACTGAAATTAAGGCTGAATTGGACAGCTATAACACCGAGATCGACGAGCTATTTGAAAACTACGGTTTAACCCTTTCAGACAGCGCAAAGGGAATCATTGACAAAACCTTGACCCCCGCCGATGTATTCTTAAAGGCTCCGTATTCTCTGGGCTGAAAAACTTGTCAAAATTATAGAATAATGCTCAAAAAACAATAAACTTTTCATTTTGCTCTTGACATAAACAAGGTTTATGTTGTATAGTATATTCGTATAAAAACTTGTATAAAGGTTTTTTCTACAAGAAAGGGTTGATTTTTATGAAAAAAGTATTAGCTGTAGCAATCGCGCTTGTTCTTGCTTTAACTGTAACTCTCTCTATTTCTGCAACAGTTTTCTCAGTTAAAGAATCCGATAAAGCTGTTCTTACAAATCTTGCAGATATCGGCATCGGCGATCTTCTCGGCGGCGCAGGCGATATGCTCGGCGGTCTCGGCGATCTCGGCGGCATAGGCGATATGCTCGGCGGACTCGGTGATCTCGGCGGCATCGGCGATATGCTCGGCGGTTTTGATCTTGGCGGTCTTCTCGGCGGTCTCGGCGGCAGCTTTGATCTCGGCGGAATAACCGATATGCTTGGCGGTCTTCTCGGCGGCGGCAGCAGCAGCAGTAGCAGCTCCTCCTCCGGCAATTCACCCACTGAACCCGCTCCCACCGATCCTTCCAATGAAGATCCCACGGATCCCACGGATCCTACAGATCCCGTTCCGGACGACTACAACACTCCCACCGATCCCTCACCCGACACGGGCGACGTTATCGACTAAATCTTACTTAACTTGCAAAAAAAGAAGGCATTGGACGTGCCTTCTTTTTTTTGCAAGTTAGTTCCAAACTAGTTTTTTCATATCCTCCGGTATTTCCGCGGTAAAATCAAGGTTTTCACCACTGACAGGATGGACGAAGCTTATCTTTTCGCAGTGGAGAGCGGCTCGGTCAATAAAGTCCCTTTTCCCGCCGTACATTTCGTCTCCCGCCAATGGATGCCCTATTGAGGAAAAATGCACCCTTATCTGATGCGTTCTTCCGGTTTCAAGGGTAACTCTGAGAAGCGTAAGCTCTCCGTTTGAAAGAAGGCTCTCATAATGGGTTACAGACCTATCCCCTGTTTCCCCAACCGCTCGCAGGGTCTTTAAAGGATCCGGGCGGCATATCGGCTTATTTATTGTCCCTTTTCCGTCAATTTTCCCCTCGGCAACTGCAAGATACTCTTTTTTTCCGTTTCCCGAAAGCTGAAATGCCGAATGTTTATTCAGAGCACAGATAATAAGCCCGGAGGTTGATTTATCGAGCCTTCCAACCGCTCTGAAAACGGGATTTTTCCCTTTTGAGAGCATATATCCCGCCACCTTATTTGCAAGTGTGTCGCCCTGATGGTTGTGGGTTGGGTGAACGGCTAAAAAAGGAGGTTTGTTTATTACGAGGATATCATCGTCCTCGTAAACGATTTTCATATCGGAATAATCGGCGGGTTCAATACCGTTTGCTTCGTTTGGAAATTTAATTTGGATAATATCCCCGGTATGAACAGTATCAATCGTTCTGATATGCTCACCGTTTTTTAGTAATCCGTCCGGGTCTTTTTTCAGCTGCGTAAGCATTCTCGCTGAAACTTTTACGCTTCCTCTTAAAAAAGCGATAAGCCTTTTTCCGCCGAATTCTTCCGGTACGGTGTATTCAATAACTCTGCTCATTGTTTTCACCTTAAATATTTTAGCTAAATTTTATATAAAAGTCAAATAAATATTGAAATTATAGTATATATGTGATAAAATAATGAAAAATTTTTAAAAAAGAGATGATTATATGGGTAAAGAAAAAGTTTCACCGCTTGCCGCAAGCGAAAATTCCGTTAAAAAATACCTGAGCGGAAAAGAATGGGTAATCTATCTTGTTGCGGTATTCTTTTATACCAATATGACCGGTATGATCGCAGAATACAGAAAAGCATATCTTGTTGACATTATGATGCTTGATGAAAACAGAATGGCATTTTTCAACTCTTTCACCAGCATAGCAGGATTTGCACTGAGCTTTGTTTACGCTATGATCCTTGACAACAGAAAGCCAAAAAACGGGCAAAAGTTTAAACGTCTCGGAATTCTTGCCGCCATCCCCTGCGGACTTGTTACGTTTCTTATCTTCTATGCACCGTCATTCATAGCAAACAATCCCAATATTTTCCTTGCTTACATAATTATTTTAGCCGTAGTTCAGGGACTCGTTTTCTATTTCGGAAACACGGTAAATCTTGTTGCAATGGTTATGTCGCCAAACGCAAAGGAGCGGGAAAAGCTTATCTCATTCAGACAAATTTCCTCCTCCGTTGGTAATTCCGCTCCGCTTGTTATAGTTATGGTTATGGGCGTTATTGTTAAGGCTATAAACCATGGCGAGAGCAACACCGCGCTTAACTACCTGCTCTCGGCAGGCCTTTGCTCCGTTATCGGAACAATAACTATGCTGCTCGGTATGAGCGTTGTTAAAGAGCGCATAACTTATAAGCAAGAGGCAAAAAAGAATCCCCTTATGGGATTTGCCGATGTTTTGAAAAACAAACACGCAAGAATAGTTCTCTATTCGGAATTTCTCAAGTCCTTCAGAGGTATTGCAACCTTTATGCAGCCATTCATAGCCGCCGCTATGCTCGGTTCTTCATCAAAGACGCTGTTCTTTGCCCTGCCGGTTGGTATTGGAACTATGTGCGGTATGCTTATAGTTAACTTCCTGCTTAAAAGGCTCAGCGCAAGAGTTATTTATATCGGATCGGGCATTTATTCGGTGCTTGCAAACCTCATAGCGTTCGGAGTTGGATACCTCAAGCTTACGCGTGAGGATATGTCATGGCTTCAGATTCCGTTTATTATCTGCCTGTGGCTTGTTGGACTTCAGTTCGGCGCTTCAAACCTTCTGCCTCACCAGTTCCAGGCTGACATTCTTGACGATCTTGAGCTTAAAACGCAAAAGCGTCTTGACGGATCACTTCCCTTTGTTTTAACAATAGGCTCAACTCTCAGCGCAACTATTGCAAGCACGGTGGCCCCCTATATTCTTTACGGCGACAAATCGATTATCCACTATGTTCAGGGACTTGAGGACGGAACTCAGCAGGGGCTGAAAACAAAAATATTGCTTCTGTTCTTCTATACGGTTGTTCACGGAATTATGATGTTCCTCGCAGGTGTGCCCTTCTTCTTCTATAAGCTCACCGGCAAAGAAAAGGACAGAGTTCACGAGGAAGTTCTGGCGCAGAGAGCAATGATTGCCGCTCAGAACGGTGAAACTACGGAGGTCAACAATGGCTGATAAATTCAAACTTCCGAGAGCCGCATACCCGGAGGAGGTTGGCGTTTCGGGAGCGCAGATTGAAAAGTTCTTTATTGACATTGAAGAAAACGATGTTAATATCCATTCATTTATAATACTTCGTCACGGCAAGGTGGCTGCGGAATGTTACCGCGCGCCGTTTTCCGCCGATAAGCCTCACGCATTGTATTCGGTGAGCAAGACCTTCACCTCCGCCGCGGTTGGAATAGCGGTTGGAGAAGGGCTGATAGCTCTTGACGATAAGGTCAAAGATTTTTTCCCTGAATACACACAAAATCTGAACGATAAAAAGCTTGATATGCTCACAGTTCGTCATCTTTTAACTATGACGAGCGGTAAAAATCCAAGTCTTTTGGATAACAAGAGCAAGGGGCATTGGATAGAATCGTATTTTGCTTTTCCTTGGAAAAGCGCTCCGGGCGAAGAGTTTAAATATGTCAGCGAAAACACTTTTATGCTCTGCGCCATACTCTGCAAGGTAACAGGCGAAAGCGTGAGAGATTATTTGCAGCCGAGGCTTTTTGAACCGCTCGGAATAGACTATCCAACCTGGGAAACCGATGAAAACGGCGTTGAAGCCGGAGGTTGGGGACTTTATGTTACAACCGAGGACATAGCAAAGCTTATGCTATGCATCCATCAAAATGGTGTTTTCAACGGCAAACAGGTTATTCCAGAGGACTATGTTAAAGATATGACCTCTTTCAGGGCAACCAACCCGGAAGATGAAACCGAGCAGGAGTCATTTGTAAATTACGGATACTGCGTATGGCGCAACGAAGCGATAAACGGCTATCGGGCGGACGGAATGTTTTCGCAGTTCGGAATTGTTTTCGGAAACCACGATGCTATAATTGCCGTTAATTCCGGCATACCGATGGAACAGGACTGCCTTGACCTTATTTTTAAGCACTTCCCCAACGCGTTTATAGATGAAGGCGAAAACAAATCCGAGGAAAGCGTTCCCGAACTGAAAGAGAGACTTAAAAATGCAGCTCTCGAAACTCCGTTTGAAGCTTCCGTTTCTCCTATGGCAGGGTTTATTGAGGGAAAAATCATCAAATTCCGCAAAAAAATCTTTCTCAATCTTATCGGCTTCCCAATGAGTATGCTGCCCCTTGCCATCACCTTTATGACGACTGATCGCGCAGGAAACATAGACGATATGAGCTTTGCGTTCGAGGACGGCGCACTTTATATGAGCTGGAGAGAGGGAGATGAAGCAAATACGGTAAAGGCGGGTATGAACGGCCGCTATTGCTACGGCAATATGACGCTTGGGAAAGTTACCTATAAGGTTTGCTGCACCGCCCAATGGCTCTCGGACGAAAGACTCTTTGTTTCTGTTAGACCCATTGAAACAATCGGCAAGCGTATGCTTGATTTCAGTTTTAACCTCAACGGTAAGGTGGTTCTAACCCCTTCAAGCGATCCGTCGGTTAAAGTGATAGCCGATTATCTTGCTAAAAATGTTCAGGAGGTTGCAAAAAGCAAGCCTGTTCAGGCAATTCTTCGTAAGATAATATCATACTTCCCGCAGATAGTTGAACCGAAACACTACGGAAAGATAAAATAAGCACTTACAATAAAAACAGCGGACAGGCAAAAGCCTCTCCGCTGTTTTTCTGTTGCAACTATTCAGTTTACTATATTAACGTGGATAACGCCCATTCCGCCTGCTATCTGAACAGAGTTTTCTCCATTGCCGTAAGTACCGTTTGCAGAAAGCTTGCTATTGTTAAAAAAGCAGGCGCCCAATCCTACACCGAAGGAGACGCTGTAATCTTCCTCTGCCCCAATTAAAGACATATTAACTTCTCCGAAACCCGCGGCTACTGAGCTTTTGCCTTTGAGAACAGCGGAAATTCTTGTTTCTCCTGCACCGCACTTAAGGTTCAAATTGGATATTTCTCCGCTGTTTATAATAAGCTCTCCCGCTCCTTCCTTGATATTTGCCGAGGATGAAACAGAAATATTATCAAACTCTGCACTGCCGGCTCCAAGCTCCATAGAAAGAGAGCCTGCTGAAAGAGAATAAGCCGTTAGCTTGCCGGCGCCGAGTTCAACATCCACCGAAGAAAAGCTGTATTCATCCGGAACGGTTATTACTACGTTCATTTTTTTGCGTTCGGAGTTGCTTGGGCGGCTGTGGACATTTAGTATTTTCAGCGTATCGCCCGAGGAAGACACATTAATAACCGAGGCATCATATTCAACGTTAAACTGACTTCCCGAAACAAAAGTAACCGTTCCGGCCGACATAGATATATCGAGATTTTTCGGTTCGCCTATAAAATTAACGATTTCATCTTCGGATGAAAACGATAAAACTTCCGAAGGATTGTTTAAGAAACTATTATTCCCCTGCGAAACGCTTCCCCTGCCGAGCAGAAAGGCGATAATGATAAGAAGAACAACAACTATCCCCGCAAGCGCAGCTATAATATATTTTGATTTAATATTCATATTGTTCCCCCTGTTTTCTTTTGTTCGTTTGCTCTGTTTATCATTTCGCTCGCCGATGCGAGCTGACTTTCGGTATAATCGCTTCCGTAGGTTATTCTTGCAAGTTCTTTTGCGCGCGCGTTTAAATCAAGCGACGTTATTTCTGTAAATGTTTTGCCGTTTTTAACTGACTTGGACAAAAATTTATGTTCATCGGCAAATGCGGCTATCTGGGCGGAATGGGTAACGCAAAGCACCTGAACATTTTTTGAGAGATAAGAGAGCTTAAGGGCAATTTTACCCGCCGCGCTCCCGGATACGCCCTGATCTATCTCGTCAAAAATCAGAGATGACGCACCTTCTGAGCTGCTGAGCACATTCTTTATGGCGAGCATTATTCTTGAAAGCTCGCCGCCGGACGCCACTTTTCCGAGGGCTTTCGGTTCCTCTCCGGGATTTGCGGAAATCAGAAATTCAACGCTGTCTTTTCCGTTTTCGCCGAGCGGGCTATCCTTTATACTGATAATAAACCTTGCGTTCGGCATATCGAGAAATTTAAGCTCGTTTTCTATGCAAACGGATAAGGTATTTGCAGCGGCGCACCGTTTTTTTGAGAGGGCCTCCGCTTTTTTATTTGTTATCTCGCTCAGTTTTTCATATTCCGCGCTGAGCTTTTCAATTTTTTCCTCGGCAAAAACAATATTGTCCAACTCATTTTCGGCTTCGGCTAAAAAACTAAGCATTTCATCTTCCGTTTCGCCGTATTTTTTTGACAGCCTGTACAACTGGTCAAGCCGTTCTTCAATTTCTTCAATATTATCTTCATTTTGCGTTAATTGTCCGAGAACGTCATCTATAACCGATGCCGCGTCAAGCACGCTCTCTTTGGCATTTTCAAGGCTTTCTCCAACAACTCTTAAATCCTTTGCAACATCGGTTACCGAAAAGATATGCCCCGCCGCCCCTGACAAAAGCGAATCAGCTCCGGGAATATCTCCGTCCCCCAAAAGCGCTGAAAGGGCATGGGACAGAGCCTCAGTGACCTTAAGAGAATTATTTAAAATTGCCTTTTTATGGCGAAGAAGCGAAATTTCTCCGGACTGAACATTTGCCGACCTCAGCTCTTCTATCTGAAAATTCAGCAAATCGAGCCGCCTTGCCTTATACGCCTCATCAAGAGTCAGAGAGCGAATTTTTTCTTTTATCTTATTAAGCTCTTCAAAGGAACTGAGAAAATCCGCTTTCTCGTTTTCGGTTTCGGCATATTCATCGAGAAAATAAATATGCTTTTCGCTGTCAAGCAACGCGCCTGAATCGCGCTGTCCGTGAATATTTATAAGGCTGAAGGCAATGCTTTTGAGCATTGAAACGGTAACTGATGAGCCGTTTATAAAGCAGGAATTTTTTCCGTCGCGGAAAATTTTGCGTTGAAGCAGAAGAGTGTTATCCTCCTCCGCGTTTAATCCTGAAGACAGAAGCTTTTCTTTTGTTTCACCGCTTATATCGGTAAACAGCGCGCTTACATATGAAAACTCCGAACCGGTTCTTATTATATCCCGAGAGGTCTTTGCCCCTGAAACGGCGTTTATGGAATCAATAAGAATAGACTTACCGGCGCCTGTTTCGCCCGTAAGGATATTAAGCCCCGAAGAAAAATCAACGCAGGCTTCACTTATTGTTGCTATGTTTTCAATCTGAAGGCGGCTGAGCATATTTTATTCCCCTAAAATAAAATCAAGCTTTTCTTTAACCTGCTTTGCGGCGTTTTCGGTATAGCACAGCACAAATATAGTATCATCGCCGGCAAGCGTTCCGGCAATGCTCTCAAGTCCCAATGAATCAATTGCAGCACATGCCGCCTGAGCGGTTCCGGCATTGCACTTTATAACAACGGTGTTCATGGCTACGTCCGTGTAAACAACCGAACCTGTAAGTATGGACATATATCTGTTTTTGCTTGCTTCGGCAGTCTGCTCGGGAAGATCATATCTATATCCCCCGAGGGCATCGGACTTTTTAACTATACCCATCTCTTTAACATCTCTTGAAACAGTTGCCTGGGTTGCGTTCATCCCGAGAGATAAGAGCATATTCAAAAGATCCTCTTGGGTGCTTATCTTGTTTTCGGCTATAATTTTGGAAATAAGTGTCTGTCTTTCTTTTTTCATCAAAATATCCTCATTTGTTTCTAATTGTCTTTTTATTTAATACATCAATAAAGTTATCGGATTTAACGGTTATGAACTGAGCGGATATATCCGATTTTTTTATTTCCATAAAACAGTTTTCTTTTAGAGGAACGGTTTTTTCGCCGTCACACGAATAGCAGATATCCGTTCCCTCTGTTTTCTCTCTTCCGCGCACGGTAAACACCGTGTCCGCTGAAAAAATATACGGTCTGAACGCCAGCGAATGGGGGCATATTGCGGTTAAGAGCAGAGCTTCAAGCGTTGGCTCAACTATAGGGCCTCCCGCCGACATTGAATAGGCGGTTGAGCCGGTTGGAGTTGCAAATATAATACCGTCGGCAATATAGTCGGCAATGGGCTTTTCGTTTGCCCTTACGCTGAGGTCGACAAGACCTATCTTTTGTCCTCTGCAAAAAACTATATCGTTTACGCAAAGCTCGGTTTTGATGAGCCTTCCGCAATCAAAGAGCGAAGCCTGCAAAAGCATACGGTTTTGAATCGTATAGTCACCGGAAACAATACGGGATAAGAGAGGGATATCCTCGCTGTCTATCCCGCAGAGATATGCTAAGTTTCCCGCGTTTACTCCGAGAATCTTTTTCCCGTTTACGGCGGCCTTTTTTGACGCCCTTATAACTGAGCCGTCGCCTCCAACGGGTAAAACGATATCGGCCAGCGGTATAAGTTCATTTTCTGATATAAAACGGCAGTATTTTATATCAGAAAACTCATTTTCAAGAGATTCGCTCAAATAAATCTCAACTCCGAGCTTATTCAGCTCTTCCAAAAGGAGCAGAGTTACTCCGCGAGCTTTTTCTCTTGTTAAATTCGGAATTACAGCAGCTTTCATAGTTTACCTCATTTATCCAAACAGGCGTGAGAGCTTTCAACAACACTTTCGGGGGAAAAAACTATACTCTCTCCTTCTCCTTTGGCAATATACAGCAGATATTCAATATTCCCCTCAGGACCCTTTATCGGAGAAAAATCAAGTCCTCGTATAATAAATCCGATTTCTGCAGCGAAATCGCATATATTTTTAACTACCTCTATATGAGTATTCTTTTCGCGGACAACGCCCTTTTTGCCTACCCTTTCTCTTCCGGCTTCAAACTGAGGCTTTATAAGGCAGACGCACTCTCCCGTTTCGGACAAGAATTCATATGCAACGGGAAGAACCAGCTTAAGAGAAATAAAAGCAACGTCAACAGACGCAAAATCGAGCTTTTCGCTCACCTGCTCTTTTGTTAGATATCTTATATTTGTGCGCTCTAAATTAACAACTCTTTCATCGTTTCTGAGTTTCCAGGCAAGCTGACCGTAGCCAACATCAACCGCATAAACTTTTTTTGCGCCGTTTTGCAGCATACAGTCGGTAAAGCCTCCGGTTGAAGCGCCTATATCCATACATATTTTATCTTTTAGGTCGAGAGTAAACACCTGGACGGCCTTTTTAAGCTTATGACCTCCGCGGCTTACAAACTCTGAGCCGCCTCTGACTTCAATCTTATCGTCGGGCTTAACGGTATCTCCCGGCTTTAACGCCTTTTGCGAATTTACAAAAACCTGCCCCGCCATAACAGCCGCGCGAGCCTTTTCGCGGCTATCGAAATAGTTTTCCTCGGTTAAATATATATCAAGTCTTTTCTTTTCGGCCATATCTCAGCCTTCCTCTATAATTTCGGTTATACCGGCGGCGTTAAGCTTATATTCTCCGAGCAGTCCCGAAACGGTGTCCTGCTGCACAAACTGCCCTTCAACCCCGATATTTTTATATGTTCCGTTAAAGCCATACTTAAAAAGCTTATCGGCAAAGGTTTCGCCTATGCCGCCGAAACGCTGACCTTCTTCAAAAAAGAATATCTTTTTCGCATTCATAGCGCATAAAACCGCAGCCTTAGGCACAGGCTTTATTCTGTGAAGCTTAACGATATTGACATTGCCGAGCTTTTTTGCCGCTTTGCAGGCCTCTGCAAAGCATCTGCCGTATGTAACTATACAGATTTGCGCGCTGCCGTCACCATAGCTCTGCCAGTCCTCCCCGTTATAAACATAGTCCTCCGGAAGAGCAGGCTCAACGCCTCGGGGATATCTTATAGCAACGCTGCCTTCGGTTTTATAAAGGGCCTTATAAAAGCTGTTTTGCAGTTCCTCAAAGGAGGCGGGCGAATAAACGGATATATCGGGAATGGAATTCAAAAATGCCGCATCAAACAGACCGTGGTGAGATTCGCCGTCATCGCCTACAAACCCGGCTCTGTCTACAGCAAAAATGATTTTAAGCTGCTGCATAGCACAGTCGTGGATTATCTGATCGTAAGCCCGCTGCAAAAAAGTTGAATACACTGCAAAAACCGGGAGCATTCCTCCCCGTGAGAGTCCGGAAGCAAAGGTTACGGCGTGCTGCTCGGCTATACCAACGTCAAAAAATCTTGAGGGAAAGCGTTCGGAAAAATTCTTAAGTCCCGTGCCGAGAGCCATAGCGGCAGTTATACAGCAAATCCTTTTATCCTTTTCGGCGGCGCAGGTGATAAATTCTCCGAAAACATCGGAAAAACTCTTCCCGCTGAGCTTTTTTTCACCCGAAACAATATCAAACGCCGAAATACCGTGAAACACATCGGGACTTTTTTCGGCAAGCTCATAGCCCTTACCCTTAACTGTGTTTATATGGAGAATAACAGGGTAATTTGCCTCAACCGCACCTTTAAGAGCGTCGGTAAGATTGGGAATACTGTGTCCGTTTATAGGCCCCATATACCGAAAGCCCATATCTTCAAACATCGTGCTCTTATAAATCCTGTTTTTAAGACTCGTTTTAAGATTGAAAATAGCCTTTGCCAGTTTTTTTCCTATAACGGGGATATGGTTCAGCACATCCTCGGTTTTTGCCTTAAGGCGAAAATAGCGGGGATTTGCCCTTATCATAGCAAAATATTTTGCCAACGCACCAACATTTTTTGATATTGACATATCGTTATCGTTTAAGATAACTATGAGCTTTGTGCCTGTGCCGGAATGGCCTGCGTTGTTTAGAGCCTCATATACCATACCGCCGGTAAATGCGCCGTCTCCAACAACGGCTATAACATAGTTCTTTTTATTTTTTAGCTTGTTTGCCTGAGCAATTCCGTAGGCCGCGGAGAGGGCAACGCTTGAATGACCGCCCGAAAAGATATCATGCTCGCTCTCATAGCGTCTTGTAAAGCCCGAGATGCCTCCGGGCATTCTGAGCGTTTCAAAGTTTTCGAATCTGCCGGTCAGCATTTTATGCGCGTAGCATTGATGCCCGACATCCCAAACTATTTTATCATTCGGTGAATCAAAAACCCGGTGAAGGGCAATGGTGAGTTCCACCACACCCAAATTTGAGGCGAGATGTCCTCCGCTCTTTGAAACGGTGGTTATCATTTTATTGCGAATTTCCTCAGCCAGAATTGTAAGCTCCTCATCGGAGAGTTTTTTTATATCGGCGGGAGAAGTTATGCGGGAAAAAAATTTATAGTCCAAAGCATTCCTCCGAGAAAACTATTTTTTTCTTTTTAACAGCCCCAGAGCAAAATCGCGAAGCTCATCGGCGTTTTGAAACGCGCTGAGGGAGTCAACAGCTTTTTTGGTGAAATCGGCGGCAAGAGAGCTTGCTTTTTCGATTCCGAAAACCGATACATAAGTGGACTTGCCGTTTAATATGTCGCTGTTGTTTTCATCGTTATATTCTAGAATATCATCGGTTATCTGAAACGCAAGCCCTAAATTTCTTGCAAAATCGCGGGCCGCATTTATTTTTTCGCTGCCGGCAGAAGCGGCAATGCAGCCCAAAACGCAGGCCGCCTCTATAAGAGCGCCGGTTTTAAGACTGTCCATAGTAAATAGGACTTCGGGCGAGGCCTCCTTATTTTCATACATAAGGTCAATATACTGTCCGCCCACCATACCGGAAGCTCCAGCTAAAGCCGACAGCTCTTTTACTGCCGAAAGGCACTGCGAGGCTGTTACCTCTGCGCTTTCTTGGGCGAGAGCTAAAATATGAAACGCGTGGGTCAAAAGGGCGTCACCCGCCAGAAGAGCGTTTGCTTCGCCGAATTTTTTATGAGAGGACAGTCTTCCCCTGCGGAAATCATCGTTGTCCATACAGGGGAGATCGTCGTGAATAAGCGAATATGCATGGATATATTCAACCGCAGCGGCAAAATAAAGGGCGTTTTCGGCTTTTCCTCCGGCGGCTCTGCAAAACATTAGGCATAAAAGAGGTCTTACCCGCTTTCCTCCGCTCTCAAGGGAATAAATCAGCATTTCATTTACACCCTGCGTTTCTGCGCTCAGCGCGGGCAAACAGCTTTTTACGGTATATTCAATGTCTTCAATTATTTTCTCATTCATCATTTTTCTCCGATGAAGTAAGTTTTGTTATTTTCAGCTCGGCATTTTTTAGAGCTTCATCGCAGAAATGAGCCAAGGATGCTCCTTCTTCAAACAGCTTTACCGATTCATCAAGCGTTTTTCCGCCCTTTTCAAGCTCATTTACTATTTCTTCAAGCCTTTTAATTGCCTGTTCGTATGTCATAGCTTTCTTCCTTTTTATATATTTCTTCAACTCTGCACTTAAGACGGCCATCTGACATTAAAACCGTGATACAGTCGTCTATATTTATTTCCTTTGCGCGCTGTATTACCGTTTCGTTTCTTTCAACGGCGGCATAGCCTCTGAGCAGCACCGCGAGGGGATCAAGCCTTTTAAGCGAGGTCACGTTTTTTGTAAAACACAGCCTTTGGGCGTTTAAATAACTGTCAACATATCTGTTTAAGCTATCCTGCGCCGTTTTTTTGCGCTCGGAATTTCTTTTAATAACCAACGCGCTTTGCTCATAAAGAGCGTTTTTCAGTCTTTCAATCCTGTGTTTTTCGCTGTCAAACGCACCTTTCGCATCTGAAAACGAACGCTTTGCGGTTAAAATATTAAGATAAGCCCGATTTTCCTTTATAATCCCCGAAAATGCGGAATAAAGATTAAAGGTAAGTCCCTCAAGAGAATGGGTGAGGGAAATAATATCGGGAGTTGCAAGCTCCGCCGCCGCGCTCGGAGTTGGGGCGCGAACATCGCTCACAAAATCGCATATTGTAAAATCCGTTTCGTGTCCTACCGCCGAAATAACGGGGATATAGCTCTTATATACTGCAAAAGCGAGAGCTTCATCGTTAAAGCACCACAGATCCTCCGCGCTGCCTCCTCCCCTGCCCACTATGAGCACATCGGCAAGGCGTTCGCGGTTAAAACGCTCTATGGCGTTAACTATTTCTCCCGCGGCGGAATTTCCCTGAACGGTAACTCCCGCAATTATAACCTCGCAGAGGGGATATCTTCTGCCGATGATATTGAGAATGTCCTGAAGAGCCGCACCGTTTGGTGAGGTTATAACTCCGATTCTTTTTGGAAACGCGGGAAGAGGTTTTTTATGAGAAGGATGGAACCATCCCTTTTCCTCAAGCCGCTTTTTTAGCTGCTCAAAGGCAAACGCCAGTTCTCCCGCGCCGTCCGGTTGCAATTCCTTAACATACAGCTGATAAACTCCGTCACGTTCAAAAACACTCACCCTGCCAACGGCAATAACCTTCATACCGTTTTCGAGCTTAAATCGCAGACGTGAGGCCTCTCTTGCGAACATAACGGCTTTTATTCCGGAATATTCGTCCTTAAGCGAAAAATATATATGTCCGCTTTTATAGTGCGGCGATAAATTTGAAATTTCGCCCGACAAAATGACCGAGGCAAAGCTCAAATCAGAGTCGAACATCTTTTTGATATAGATATTCAGTTGTGAAACTGTTATAACTGGTAAATTCATAGCTTAATTACAGAGTTCCCAAAAACGCCAGACCTGCGGCGTTATCAGAAGAAAGTCCGGAAGAAGCAAACACAGCTCCGTACTTTTTTATAAAACGCTCTCTTATGAGCGAGTTTCCGGTAACTCCGCCCGAAAAAACAACGGGCATATCCTTATACGATAAAAGAAGAGCATCGGTCATTTCTTCAAGGGCGCGTGAAATATAGTCTATACAGTACTTTGCGATATCTTCGGGAGCCTCACCGTTTTTCAGCATATTCTCGCAGCGGTTTTGCAGTCCCGACAAAGAGCAGCATCCGTCTTTTATTGAAGGCTTTATCTTAAAAGTTTTTTCGCTTTTGCGGCTTAAAGCATCGAGCCCGGCCCCGGCGGGAAAAGATAGTCCTATCATTTTTCCAACCCTGTCTATCGCCTGACCGGCTTTAAGATCAAGCGATCCTGCCTTTTTTTGAGTTACGAAAATTCTCTTTTTATCAGGCTTTACCAAAACCGCTTCGGTTGTTCCGCCGGAAATGTGGAACGCCAAAAACTCCTTTGAGAGAAGCTCAAAATTACCCGATGAATATATAACGGCGGCTATATGCCCCGCCTGATGGGAAAAAAACTTTACAGGTATTTTCGCTGCTGAAGCAATGCTCTCGGCAACGCCCTTTCCGCACATAAAGCAAGGCATATACGACCCCTCAAAATCGCAGGGGGAAACAGACACCGCCACGGTTTCGGGAATGCTCTTTGTCTCAGAAAATACCTCTTTAATTATTTCGGGGAGCGAGACAGTGTGCTGAAAAACGGCCTCCGACTGTCTTAAGCCCAGTTCTCCTTGTTTTACCTTAAGCAGCCGTCTTTTGGATATCATAGCTTTTCTTTCGCTATCGTAAAGCGCTGCCGAGGTGGTGTAGTTGCTGGTGTCTATTCCGAGGGAAATCATTCGCTTTTACCGTTTCTGAGGTAATTTCCGAGAACGCCGTTAATAAAGGACGCGTCCTTTTCTCCGGCATATTTTTTGGCAAGCTCCACGGCTTCATTTACGGTGGCGCCGCTCGGAATTTCGTCAAAAAACATTATCTCGGTAAAAGCGAGGCGCAAGATGGCGAGAGCCGTTTTCGGAAGACGCTCTATTCTCCAGTTTTTGAGATATTTTTTTATTTCCTCATCAATGCTGTTAAGATTTTCGTCAGCCTTTGAAAAAAGCTGCTCGGTAAACCCGTTTATATTTATAACATCGCTGTCATCTGCAAGAGAACGCATATCCTCGAGAGAATACTCGGGGTTAAAGATTTTTTCAAAAATAAGTATGAACGCACTTTCGCGGGCTTCACTTCTTGTCATCGGTTTTTCTCCTATTTAACACTTTCAATAAACTTCAAAAATGCGGCTCTGCCCTCGGCGTTTCTCTTATAAACTCCGGCGTGCTCTAAAACTGTCCCGAACACAAGGCCGACTTCGTCTTTTATTATTGTTTCAGCGTTATCTTTATTTAAGTTGGGATACTTTTCTTTTATTTTTTCAGCCCATTCGGCGTGGGACGCGGTTAGCGGGTCGGAGGTTAGATCGCTGCCCGAAACAAGGGCTTTTTGCACGGCGGCAAGCTCGTCTTTTAATCTTGCGGGGAGAACCGCCAATCCCATTACCTCAATAAGACCGATGTTTTCCTTTTTAATATGATGGAGCTCTGCGTGAGGATGGTAAACGCCCAAGGGATGCTCGGGGGTTGTTATATTATTGCGAAGGACTAAATCAAGCTCGTAATTCTCGCCCCTTCTTCTTGCTATAGGCGTTATGGTGTTATGAGGTTCGCCGTCGGTTTCGGCAAAAATAAACGCGCTCTCGTCAGTATAGCCACGCCAAGCCTTAAGAATTTCATCCGACAGTTCAACGAGCTTTTGAGGATCTGAAGATAAAAGCCTTATCGTTGACATAGGCCATCTCACTATACCTGCCTTAACTCCCGGAAATCCCTCAAAAGAGACCTCCTGCTCAACAGGAGCCTTTTCCATCGGAAAAACATATCTTCCGCCCTGGAAATGCTCGTGGGAGAGAATTGAACCTCCGACTATCGGAAGATCGGCATTTGATCCCACGAAATAATGAGGAAACAGCGTTACAAACTCCAATAGCTTTGAAAATGCGGCGCGGTCTATAACCATAGGAGTGTGTTTGCCGTTCAGAACAATACAGTGCTCGTTATAATAAACATAAGGAGAATACTGCAAAAACCACGCACTGTTATTTATTGTTATGGGAATAATGCGGTGATTTTCTCTTGCAGGGAAAGTAAGCGTTCCGGCATAGCCCTCGCTCTCGCGGCAGAGCTGGCATTTCGGATAGCCCGACTGCACGGCGTTTTTGGCTGCGGCTATAGCCTTGGGATCCTTTTCGGGTTTTGAAAGATTTATAGTTATATCAAGCGAACCGTATTCACCGTCATACTTCCATTTAATGTCCTTTTTTAGTCTGTCGCGGCGTATATAATTTGTATCGCAGCTGAATTTATAATAGGCGTCAGTTGCTTTTTCGGGGTTCTCGCGATAAAGCGCATTGAATTTTTTTATAACCTCGGAGGGTCTCGGAGTTAAAATGCCCATAAGAGCTGTGTCAAACAGATCGCGGCTTGTTATTCCGTCCTCTGTTATTCCCCGGCTCACGGCATAGTCGCATAAAGCCGATAGAATTTCGCTCAGCGGCGCGTTTACCGCGGCGGCGGTTTCATCGATAGAGTCCTTTTTGAGAAGAGAGAGAAAAGCGTTTGTACAATAAACTGCGTCCGCTTCCTCTATAAGTCCTGTGGTTATACCGTAATTTACAAGTCCTTTAATATATCCGTCCATAAATATTCCTCTTGCGTGTATATTTAATCACATTATATATTAAATTTTAGCTTACTTCAAGTATATATAAAAAATATTTGCTTTTTTAAAAAAAATGAAATATAATTTAAAAAAATAATAAGGAAGGCAAAATTATGAAATATGAAAATAACTGGGAATCTCTGAACTCACGCCCTGTTCCGGAATGGTTTGCGGACGCGAAATTCGGAATTTTTATTCACTGGGGAGTTTATTCCGTTCCGGCTTACACCAGAAAAGGCGACTATGCGGAGTGGTATTTGCAGCAGCTGAATGAAAGAGACGACACAAAGGCATTTCACAAAAAAGCTTTCGGAAGCAAGACCTATGAGGATCTTGCGGCAGACTTTAAGGCTGAGCTTTTTGACGCGGAGCAGTGGGCGCAGCTTTTTCAGAAATCCGGCGCAAAATATATGAACATAGTTTCAAAACACCACGACGGCTACTGCCTTTATAAATCCGATTACGCCTGGAACTGGAACAGTGTTGACGTTGGAGCGCACCGCGATTTTCTCGCAGAGCTTAAACAGGCTCTTGAAAAGACGGACGTTCGCTTCGGCGTTTACCACTCGGTTTATGAATGGTTCAATCCGCTCTATTTAAAAGATCCCGAGGAATATGCGCTAAAGCATCTTCACCCTATGCTCAAAGAGCTAATAACAAAATATGAGCCTGCAACTCTGTTTACCGACGGAGAATGGGATCATCCCAGCAGCACCTGGCATTCAACGGAATTTTTACAGTGGCTTTATAACGAAAGTCCGGTTAAGGACTATATTGTTCCGAATGACCGCTGGGGAAAAGAGACAAGAGGAAAGCTCGGCGGCAATTTCACAACCGAATACGGAATGATAAACGGTGAAAATACGAGCATTGACGACGTTGTTCTCGACCGTCCGTTTGAAGAATGCCGAGGAATAGGACGCTCGTTCGGGCTTAACCGCATTGAAACAACCGAGGACTATCTGAGCGCAAAGGAGCTTATCGAAATGCTCTGCTCTCTTGTTTCAAAGGGGGGAAACTTTTTATTAAACATAGGCCCCGCTGCCGACGGAACCATACCCGTTATAATGGAGGAGCGTCTGCTTCAAATAGGAGATTGGTTAAGAGTTAACGGCGACGCTATTTACGGAACAAGAATTTACACAAAGAAAACTCAGAACGGAGTTTACTATACAAAAAAAGGAGAAACGGTTTTTGCTATAATAAACCGTTTCCCCTTCGGAGAAGTAACTCTTAACGAGGTTGAATATTCACCCGCCATAAAAGCAAGGCTTCTTTCTCACCCCGCTGAGATCGAAACGCAAAACGACGGCGGCAAGCTGAAGCTGGTCTTCCCGGCGATAGACCCGGAAGAGGTAAAGTGCAGCCATCTTTACGCAATTGAACTCACCAGATAAGTCTTTCTTTAACATCTTTAACGGCAAGAGCAACAAAATCATCAATGCTCATACTGCCTATATCGCCTTCGCCGCGTTTTCTTACTGAAACCAAGCCCTCTTCAGCCTCTTTATCTCCAACAACGAGCATATAGGGGATCTTCTGAAGCTGGGCTTGTCTTAATTTATAGCCGAGCTTTTCGTTTCTGGAATCTATATCGGTGCGAATTCCCGCATCCTGAAGCTTTGCAAAAACCTTTCTGCAGGCTTCATCGTGGCGGTCAGCTATGGGAAGAAGGATTGCCTGAACGGGAGCTATCCACATAGGAAGCGCGCCGGCATATTTTTCTATAAGCAGAGCAAGAGTTCTCTCATAGCAGCCGATTGAAGTGCGGTGAATGATTATCGGATTCTTCTTTGTTCCGTCACGGTCGGTGTATTCCATACCGAATTTTTCGGCTATCATCGGGTCTATCTGAATGGTTATAAGAGTGTCCTCTTTGCCGAAAACATTCTTTATCTGAATGTCGAGCTTGGGACCGTAGAAAGCCGCCTCGCCTATGCCGACCTTATAGGGTATTTCGAGATGCTCAAGTATTCTCGCCATCATATCCTGCGCGTTATTCCATTCCTCTTCGGTGCCTATATACTTTTCCCTGTCATTCGGATCCCACTGGGAGAAGCGGTAGGACACATCCTCATAAAGGCCAACCGCCTTGAGCATAAAGGTTGTAAGCTCTAAGCAGGCCTTAAACTCATCCTCAAGCTGCTCGGGAGTGCACATAAGATGCCCCTCGGAGATAGTAAACTGACGGACTCTGATAAGGCCGTGCATTTCGCCGGAATCCTCATTGCGGAAAAGAGTTGAAGTCTCATCATACCTCAGCGGCAAATCGCGATAAGAGCGGGCGCGGTTGAGATACGCCTGATACTGGAAAGGACAGGTCATCGGGCGAAGCGCAAAACACTCTTTTTCTTCATCATAAGGATCGCCGAGAACGAACATACCGTCAAGATAGTGATCCCAATGGCCTGAAATTTTATAGAGCTCTCTTTTTGCCATATATGGCGTTTTTGTAAGCTGCCAGCCGCGCCTTGCTTCCTCGTCCTCAACAAAACGAGAGAGAGTTTGAATTACCTTTGCGCCGTTCGGCAGGATTATGGGCAGTCCCTGACCGATAACGTCAACGGTTGTGAAATACTCAAGCTCTCTGCCCAGCTTATTGTGGTCGCGCTTTCTCGCCTCTTCAAGAGCGGCAAGGTGGGCTTCAAGCTCGCTCGCCTTGGGAAATGCGGTTCCGTAAACGCGGCAGAGCATTTTGTTTTTTGAGTCGCCGTGCCAGTAGGCGCCCGTTGCGGAGGTGAGCTTAAAAGCCTTAACCGCGCCTGTTGAGGGGATATGAGGGCCGGCGCAAAGCTCCAAAAATTCGCCCTGTTTATAAAAGCTGATGCTTTCGCCCTTGTCGGCGTGAGTTTTAACAAGCTCAATCTTATATGGCTCATTTTTTTCTTCGTAGTATTTTATCGCCTCGTCGGGAGTCATTTCAAGCCTTTCGAGCTTTAAGTCCTCCTTAACTATCTTTTTCATTTCGCCCTCAATTTTGGCTAAATCCTCGGGGGTAAACGCCTCGGCAATGTCAAAATCGTAATAAAAGCCGTTGTCAATGGCAGGGCCTATTGCGAGCTTAGCCTCGGGATAGAGTCGTTTTACCGCCTGAGCTAAAATATGCGAGGCAGTATGGCGGAAGGCGTTTTTGCCCTCATCGCTGTCAAAGGTTAAAAATTCTATTTCGCAGTCGCTGTTTATAACGGTGCGAAGATCCTTTATTTCGCCGTTTATTTTGCAAACGCAAACTGCCTTAAAAAGTCCCGCGCCGAGGCTCTTTGCAATTTCGAGCGCGCTGATACCGCTCTCATATTCGCGGATATCTTCTCTGAGTTTAACTTTTACCATAAGTATTTTCCTTTCTTTCGGGGATGAAAAAAAGCTTCATCCCAATTTAATTTTGGGATGAAGCAAGGCTCCACGGTTCCACCCAAGTTGCAAATAAAAATTTGCCTCTCTGAGACGCCTTAACGCGGCTGTACGTCCTCCTTTTTCACAAAACTATTGTGCTTTTCGGCAGGCTCTCGGGAGCGGTAACGGACAACGGCTTTTTGACGCGCTCACAGCAAATACGCATCTCTCTGAAAAAAAGCAGAACTGCGGCCGCCTTCTCCTTCTTCGATTTAATAATATTATATGCGGAAACGAAAATTTGTCAAGTGGAAAAATCTTAAAATAATCATGGATTCAAATAATCTTGACTTCTCTTGCCTTTACGGCTATAATGTTAAGCAAATCAGAATTTTATAATTTGAGGGGATTTTTATGGAAGAATTAAAGGCTATTTTGGAAAAATTTGCCGAATCCGGATGGGATCTTATCAGCATTCCGGCTCAGCAGTGGTTAAACGGAAACGCCGATAAGGACGCATTAACAAAAGCCATAAAACAGGCTGACAAAGAATGCGGCTCCTGCGGTTGCGAATTGGATCCGCTGTATAAAAGAGCTTTAGAGTTGATATAACACGTTTATTTTGATTACTTTGCGGATGCCGTCTTTTGGCGTCCGTTTTTCATTATGCCCCCATTACACAAAGAAAAACATTTATCCGTATAGCAGCATAAAACACGCGGCTTCCCCACTGCAAAACAGCACCGCCTTATAAAACCCTTCTGTATAGCTCTTCATAATATCGGAGGTATAAGAAGAAACGTCGTTTATGCCGGTTGCATCTATCAGGGCGCTTTCGTTAAGTTCCGGAATAAATATGTTTGCAAGGGCAAGAGCAAATTTTCTGAACGTTTCGCCGCTCTCCTCAGCCTTTTTGGAATCAAGAGTAAGAGTTATGCGTTCGAGCTTCATTCTTTCGTCTTCTTTTAACGTTAAAAGCATATCATCCTCGCTGTTAAGGGAATAATATACATAGTAAACGCTGTCGGAAAAAAAAATCTCCGATTCATCAAAAACGAATTCCGGCGCGTCCTTTTTAAGCCGAATGTTCAGCTCTGAATAATCAAACCGCTTATCCTTTACACACGATGAAAAACTCAGAACAACTGACAATATAACGGCAAAAATAACAATTTTTTTTATAATTTTCATTATTTTCATCACTTTTCTATAAAAAATTTATATTTTATCTATTCCATATTTTATGCTTATGATGTATAATGTTAAATTAGAATAGTTTTTTTACGGAGGCAAAAGCTTTGGCGGATAATAATAATTTTTTACCTGATATATCGGGAGTTTTTGATATTGACGAGAGCAGGATACCCAGCAAAATAATTGAAAAACAGCCTGAAGAAAAAAGAAAGAGCGAACCGGCACGGTCAATATTGCTGAGCAACGACATAGATAAAAAACAGCTCGACAAAACAGAAAAGAAAAAGCAAAAGGACAGAAGAAAGCTGCAAAAGAAAAAGGCGATGAAAAAAAGGCTTTATATCTCGGCATTCGCGCTTATTGTTATTGCTGCTCTTGCGCTCGTTATTCGCGCGGCCGTTCTGAACGGCAAGAAGCCCGTTGTTAATCTTGAGCAGGTGGCAAGAGAAACCATCACCGCCCATTATGATGCCGAGGCTTCGATTTTATCGGAGGACGGCGAAAACTACAGTCTTAATTTCTACGCAGTTTTCGTTGAAAATGATTACGACGTTTACGGACTTCAGAAGGGACAGAGAGCCGTTATAACTCTGAGCGAGGGCGACACGGTAACGGGAGTTGTTGCCGATATCAAAAAAGAAGACAGCGACTCGGGCATTGTTTCAAAGCTGATGAATATTCTCTCCGGCGGAAGCTATCTCGCCGCGTCAAACTATACCGTTTATATTTCCCTTGACGACACGAGCAATATTTTGCTGAACACCGCAGTTAACGTTACAATAACAACGGGAATAGCCGAAAACACGCTCACGGTTCCCTCCGACGCTGTTTTCAAAGACGGATCACAGTATTATGTTTGGGTTTATAAATCCTTCGGAAAAAAGCTCAGGCGGCAGGATGTAACCCTCGGACTTGAAACCGACGGAAGAACCGAAATAAAGAAAGGGCTTTCGGAAGAAGATTTAATATTAAAAAGCATAAGCGGCGAAAACACCGATCTATACGACAATATAAAGGTACGTCTTTCAACAGACTGATATATGGAGGAAGCTGTAATGAGCAAAATTATAGTTGCGGGAGCCGGACACGGCGGACTGACGGCCGCCTATAATCTCGCGAAGGCGGGACACAGCGTTACTGTTTTTGAAAAGAACGACCCTCAAGAAACCGGACACGATTGGCACGACGGACTGAGCCTTTTCACCTTTGACAGAGTAAATATGCCCCGCCCGGACAAATCTCTTCTGACTCCGAACAAGGATATGCTGTTTTACAATCCGAAAAAATCAGTCAGTCTTGAACTGAACTTCCCCGAAAATCCGAACACGGTTTTTATCGACAGGCAAAACCTTGTTCGACATCTTGTAAAGTGCTGCGAAGAAGCAGGCGTTGTTTTTCATTTTAACACAGAAGTTATTTGCGCGGCTTGCAACGCAAACAGAGTTCGGGGCATTAAGATAAGAGATAAAGACGGCAAACCGAAAACAGTTTTCGCAGATTTGGTAATAGATGCTGCGGGAATGGACTCCCCTGTTAGAAAGAGCCTGCCGAAAAGCTTCGGGATAATGAACGAAATTCCCGATAAAGACGCGTTTTTCGTTTACAGGGCTTATTATGAAAAAACAGATGAGAGCCGCTTAGACCCTCGCTATACTAATTACTTTTTCCATTGCGGACATCCTGGAATGGACTGGATGATAACAGAAGAGGACTATATGGATGTTCTCATAGGGCAGTTCGGAGGAATAACCGAGGAAGATGTTACAGAGGCGCTTTCGGATTTCAGAGAGGAATACCCATATCTCGGAGAAAAGCTTCTCAGAGGCGGAAAAATAAACAAAATCCCGCTCACAAAAACTCTGCCAAAAATAACCGCAAACGGCTATGCCGCGGTTGGAGACAGCGCGGGAATGACAGTGCCGCTAAACGGCTGCGGAATAGATCTGAGTATGCGTGCCGGAGGGCTTCTCGCAAAAGCGGTTTCCGGCGTAACGGACAGCAATTTCAGCGAAAAGAGGCTGTGGCCGTATCACCAGCGTTACTGCCTTATCCACGGAAACAAGCTTGTTATAATTGCAGTTCTAAGGGCGTTTCTTGCAAGCTTAAAGCAAGAAAACATTGACTTCATTATGGAAAAAAACATTCTCACCGCAACAGAGATAAATATGGCAAACGGCGATATGAGCGCGATAAACTTTGCCTATATAATAAAAAAGCTCAAGGCGATACTTCCGCAGGGATATCTTATCCCCGCGGCGATAAAGTCGATGCGAGGAGTTTTATCTCTGAAAAAAATATCCTCCGACATACCGGGAGAATACAATGCAACCAGCATCCGCAAATGGCAGAAGTTATATGAAAGCATTTAATAAAATATCCGTTTCAAAAAATTTCGGAGAAGAAAAATATGAAAAATAAAATCATTTATCTTTTTTTGGCGATATTAACGCTGATTGCAATTTTTACAGTATCCGCAAACGCCGCTGAACATACAGGGAAAGAGGATGTTTCCGAGGGAGAAAAGGAGCTTCTTGTTGCAGAGGATGAAAGCGTATGCTTTGTCAGAGGCGATGTGGATTTTGACGGCGAAATAACAGCAGCCGATGCAAGACTCATCTTAAGATTTGCGGTTTTACTCCAAAAGCCGAGCGAAAAGGAGCTTTTATATGCAAATCTCAACTCTGACGTCGAAATAACAGCAGCCGACGCGAGAAAGGCTTTGAGAATAGCGGTTGAGCTTGACGCGGGTGCTCCTCACGAGAGCCGGGAAGAACTTATAATGGAAGCGGCAACCTGCTATGATATTGGAGTAACAGCCGATAAATGCGCCTACTGCGGCAACCTTTTCAACTTTGGCATTATTCCTCAAAAGGATCACACCGGAGCGGGCTGGGAAATCATTTTGCCGTCAACCTGCACCGAAACCGGATTAAAAGAAATGCACTGCGTTTTCTGCGATATTCTTATGCAAAGCGATGATATTCCTCTGAGCAGCCATATTTACGGAGAACTTATATACATAGGTGAGCGCGACTGCACAAGAATGCAGGAAGCATACCGCAAATGCAAAAACTGCGATCACTCCGAAAGCTATTTTTTCCGCCCGGGCTCTCACTCATATACGATGACGGTAACCACCACCCCAACCTGTACGGATTACGGCATTGAAGAGTTTGCCTGCAGCAATTGCGGCAAGGTAAAGCCCGATTCCGTCCAGCATCCCCTTTTCCCGCTCGGACATAATGCCCCCGTAAACTGGACTGTGGTGAATTATCCAACCGAGACCGAGGACGGCTTGAAAATAAAGGGCTGCATTCGCTGCGGCGAAGTTCTCGAAAGCGAAATTATGCCTAAAACAGGAAATAACAGCGATCTTACCGAGGTCGAATGATATATTAAACTAAAAAAATACAAAAGGAACCGAAGAATCATTCCTTCGGTTCCTTTTATGCATTTTGCAATATTTTAACTATAAAGCCGAGCATCCAAAAGAATTAACGAGAGCATCTATTTTTTCACCTCTGGCACACATCGGACAATTATGGGTGGGACTCATAACATAGTCCGGCAGGTCGTTTGTGTCAAAAACCGAATGAACGGGTATTCCAACACACTCGTTGATTCTTGAAAAGACCGAACAAATTCCGGTTGGAGTTCCGCCATAATATCTTACAGCCTCAACGGCAGACTGAGCGGTATAACCCGTAACAACGGATGCAGCCAGAATCAGCACGTTTTTACCCCTTATCATAGGCGCGGTATTATCGCGGAAATAGAGCTGGCTGCCTCCAACGTGCTCGGGAGTTAAAACAAAGATATTATTATCTGAATTCACAACAAAAAGATCGGACGCGGTCAGCTCCTCGGCAAGGTATGCGCCGATAACTTCCGTATTGTCAAGACACAGAATCGTGTCTACTGCCGTGCTGAATTTATAGTGCTCTGCCAGATTTCCGGCTATTTCCTTTGCCTCTTTTATGCTCGCCTTATTTGACGCAACATCAATAAAATAGTTCATATGGCTGTGAGAGGTTGCGAAATGACCTTTATATATATACAGATGAAGGTTGGTATTTGGCAAACCTATTTTGTAACATTCTCCGAGTGGCATATTATTCCCTCCGATAAAAGTTTTATAGGTTTATAGTATCAAACGAATAAATGATTGTCAAGAGTGATAATTATTATATGACCGTTCATCGTATTTTTGCAGTTTTCCGGCAAAGGTATCGTCGGCGGTATAATCATCGGCAGCATTGTTAAGCCAGGAAAAGCTGTCATCAATGTTTTTTTCTCCCGCCGATAGCCTGTTGTTTACGGTGCTCACAAGCCCTATGCTTTGCCCAAGGAGCTCGCATATTTCATCATAAAACGTTAAAATTTCGTCAATCGGCAAGTGCTCTCTTCCGTTTATACTGAACGAAACAGAATTGCTCATTTCTTCAATCATCTTTTTTCCGTCATAGAGATAAAGCGTATAAACGTAGGTCGCGTTACCGTTACTGATTTTTGGATAAAATTCTAAGATACGCGTTTTTTCCTCACCAACATAAAGATAATATGCCTTTTGGTCGCCGTGATAAAGCCCAAGCTTTTTTTCCCACACCGTTTTTTCATTATCAATAACCTCAAGCGAGAATGTGTCTTCACCGAAAAAACTGACTTTAATATCCTCTTGTTCCCAGTCATTGTCAAGATACGCCGACATACTTTTAGAAAATTCGAGGCCGTCCGGTGAGGGAACAGCAAAATATGCGTAAAATGTCTTTTTCATTTTCGGTTCCGTTGAGGAGTTGTCGAAAAATGAAATGGTCTTAAATATACGGTAAAGTCCCGCAGTATAGCTGTTTTCGAGATAGCCGCAGTAATCAAACCAGTTAACTGACCATTCATATTCCCCTCCCGGCACAATAACAATCTGTTGCATTGAGGAATAATTATCAAAACCGAACAGAGACTTCCATTCGCCGTTTGAAAAGACTTGAATTTCATAATAATCGTATGCAATAAAAGCCCCTTCTCCGAGTTCTCCGCCCTCTTGCTTTAGCTTGAGCGTCATTCCTATGGGGGTTACATCCTCTGCACTCAGAGTTATTCCCCACGACGAATCGTCGGAAGGAATATAACCGGTTGCGGTGTTTTCAACAAAAGCTCCCTCAAGAAAAGCCTTTGCATGAGCGCCGCCCGGCATCAGATTATTAAGTTCGCCGTCAGGATCACATAAAACTATTTCATTGTTCTCTACACGGGCTTCATAAAGCCGCTCTTCCCCTCCGTTTTCGGATGAATCCAGTTTAACGTAAAGCTTGTTTCCGAACGCACTCTTTTCAAAGGAGGGCTCGCCCCAATTTGATAAAAATATATTTAGATAAAAGCCGTCGCTCTTCTCTCTTTGAGCAAAAAAAGTAAATGTGAAAACTCCTGAGGTGGGTCCCATTCCAAGAGAACACAGTTCCTTATTTCCGTCGCCGTCAATATCAAATTCTATCGAATCATAAAAGGACAGAAAATCGCCCTCTTTATACCCAGTGTTCTTTTCTTTGGGGTCGGTTAAAAAGCCCACCGTTATCGCAGCGCACACAATAACGGCGATAATTATTATCCAAAATGCCGGCCGTTTATAGCTGAGAACACCTTTCACCCTGCGCTTAACGTCCGTTTCGCCGAATGCCACCGGGCAGGCAGAAATGCTCTTTCGCGAAACGCTCAGCGATAAAAGCGTTCTTGAATAGTCCTTTTTTTCTTCGCTGCTAAACTGACGAATTACCTTTTCATCGCAGGCAAGCTCAATATCGCGGCAAAGAAGAATAAACGCTAGCCACATTAAAGGGTTAAACCAATACACCGCTAAAATCAGAAAACCTACGGGCTTATACCAATGATCTCCCCTTTTTATGTGTCCTTCTTCGTGGGCTATAACAAAGGCGCGCTCGTTTTCATCCACACCGAAGGGAAGATATATTTTCGGGCGGAAAAGCCCCAAAACAAATGGCGATTGAGCGGCGCATTCATAAATGTTTTTCTCCAGCAGCACAGACTCGGCAACACCGCGCTTTACCTTTATAAAACTAAAAAGAGAATAAAAGAGCATACATATGACGCCTGCAAGCCAAACATAAGATATTATGAGCATAGGGTCAACAGAAGCAGCAGCTTCTCCTGCCGGGACAACCGACGTATCGTTTGAAATAATCGGCGAAACATTATCAACAGTATTTTGAGCGCTGCCGAAGAAATCAAACTGGTCCGAAGCCATCGTTACAGGCGGAGTTTTAGGAATAAGGCTCAAAACACTCTCCATTGAAAACGGCAAAATGAGCCTCAGTGCAACAAGCCCCCATAATATACATCTGAAGAACTTAGGAGCATTCTTAAAAACAATACGAAACAAACATACCGCCAAAATGAGCCAACCTGCAGTTATGCTCATATTGAGAAGCCTTAAGAACAAATCTGTCACTTATCATCACCTCCATAGGTGTCTATCATACGGCGAATCTCTTCAACTTCCTTTTTTGAAATATCACGCCGTTTTGAAAACGCTGCAACAAAAGCCGGAAGAGAACCCTCAAACGTTTTTTCAAGCAGCTCATCCATTTCGGAGGCCTGCACCTCCTCCTTTGAAACAAGGGAAGAAACAATTGTGTTTTCATTTTTAACAACTCCGCGTTCGCTTAGCCGTTTTATAACAGTATAGGTTGTTGTTTTGCTCCATCCAAGCTTTTCTTTGCAAAGGCTGCAAAGATGAGTGCTGTTTATCGGCTCGTTCTCCCATAAAATCAAACAAAATCTGTATTCGCTTTCAAAAATTTTCGGTATTGACATAAAAATCTCCTTTTTTGCTTGCAATTCTAATGCATTAGACCTTTGCAAACATCAGTCTAACATATTAGACCTAAGCTTGTCAAGTTTTTTGCAAAAAAACTGCGGAAAATTACGCCACAGCATAATTTTCCGCAGATGCAGATACTTTTTATTTAATTAAAGAGCAGAAAAGCCGTCTTCAAGACCAACCGAATATCTGAGAATGAGCCTTGCATCGGCGGCGTCAATAAGACCGGAACCGTTTACATCGCCTATGAGACGCATAATATTTGAAGGTTCACCCTCAAGGCCAACCGCATATCTGAGAGCCAGACGGGCGTCGGCGGCGTTTATTTTGCCGTTCACGTCAAGATCGCCGTAAATATAGTCGTTTATCTCGCTGTCGGACGGATCCGAAAAAGCGGAAACTTTATTTCCCAGAACGCTTTTTGAAAGATACTGAGGATAGCTTGTGTTCTGCCAAACTGTGCGCTGGGTATCGGAGCAAACAAGCCAAACAAGAAACGCCGCAGCCGATTCGGAGGCAAAATCCATATGCTGATGGTTTTTAATAAACCAGGTGTTTTCAGGAAGGAAGCAGCTTGACGCATCAACGGCTCTTCCGGGTTCAACATGGTTATGGTTGCCGTTTTTGCACTGTTTTGAGAGCTTAACGCGGCCCTTGATATCGCCCGTTGTTGCGCCGATACCGGAATAGCGGGTTGCCTGAAGCCCGTCGGACTGCTCCGTCAGACTGGAGGTTATTGGAAGAACCTGAAGATTATATCCGGCAACGACAGAAACATTTATACCGTTATTCTGAGCCTTATTCAAAGTAGTTTCGGTGTGATCAAGGATTTCGCGGCCTGCTTCTATTTTTTTAAGCAGCTCATCGCTTATCTCTTTTTTGCTGCCGAACATAAAGGATATTGCCTCATTATAGCTATCGCTCGGAACAACAGCCCAAAGCCCCGGGATATTGCGAAGATATTCGCGAAGTCCTCCGGAATAGATATAGTTATCCGCCTTAACCATAATCTCCTTATAGCCTGAACCGAAGGTTGCAAACAGTCCCTGATCGCTCATAATATATGCGGCGAGAGTCAGCGAAAAAATCGCGGCAAGAGAAGAGAGCGATGAATTACCGATGAAACCACGGAAAGCGTTTGAAACAAGCCCGAGAGGATCGGCGCTCATATAACGCATAAATGCATCGCCTACATCATTGCCCCTTAAAACATCATATATACCTATGAGATCGCCTATGGTATCCGCGTCCTTGATAGCGTCCGATACTGTAACAACAAGGTCGCCGCTCATAACATCGCCTATAAGCGAGCTTCCTGTTGCAAAGGAATCAAGAAATACGCACGATTTTAAGTTATCCTTTGCATGCTCCTCATAGAGATAGAGATAAGCGTTTGCAACAACTGAGCCGTAGCCTCCCGCAACAACCGAAACACGCTTAGCATTCATATTGGATTCAACTGTTTCAATGTAGCTTTTGAGAAGAGAGGCATTGTCAGCAGGGGAAACGCGCCAATCGTATGTAAAAACAAAAATATCCTTTTCGGTGACCTTGCCATCGGCAGCGGCGGCAAAAGCTGCTATATTTTCAGAGTAAATACCCTTGGACTCATCTTTATTATAGTAAACAGGGCTTGTGTATTTGTGCGGGCCGAGCTTAAGATTTTTTGAATTGCCGTTTTCATCGCACTGAATGGAATAAAAAATCTTCTCTATAACGCCGTTTATTTTGTCAGTGCCAACTGAAACATCCTCAGCTGCCATAACAAAGCCGATAAGCATATCGGTAACATATTTTGTAAAATCATCGGAATTAAAGTTAAATATCTCCGATTCGGTGATTGTGTTCGGATTCTGATAGAGGATTATCTCTGTCATATCCGGTATAAACACAACAGGAACCACCGCGCTTGCCGCTGCGCTTACGCCGAGCGGAAGAGAGGCGAGCATTAAAACGGCACATATTACTGCCGTGATTTTTTTCAGGATCCTATGCTTCATTATTTTTTCCTCCTGTAACGGATATAATAACTTATTTTCAATTATATACTATAATCGTCAATATTTCAATAGTGAAAATCCTAATTTAATAAAGAAATAAATGCTATTCTTGACATAAAGCTTCAAAACTGATAAAATTTTGTTGAAAATAATAATTTTGGAGGAAAACAATGAATTCAAACAAAAGACCGGAAGATATGCAGCGCATAACAACAAAAAAGCTTGCCGAAAGCTTTATAAATGAGCAAATTGCCGAGCTTAAAGCTCAGATAGGCAATAAAAAGGTGCTTCTTGCCCTTTCAGGCGGAGTTGACAGTTCTGTTGTTGCAGCACTGCTCATTAAAGCAATAGGAAATCAGCTCACCTGCGTACACGTTAACCACGGACTTTTAAGAAAGGGCGAACCCGAGCAGGTTATAAAGGTATTCAGAGAAGAGCTCGGCGCAAACCTCATTTATGTTGACGCGGTAGACCGTTTTCTCGATAAGCTCGCCGGAGTTTCCGATCCCGAAACAAAGCGCAAGATTATAGGCAAGGAATTTATTGACGTTTTCGCCGAGGAAGCAAAAAAGCTGGACGGCATCGAGTTTCTCGCGCAGGGAACAATTTATCCCGATATTCTTGAAAGCGAAGACGGAATTAAGGCACACCACAACGTAGGCGGGCTTCCTCCGGAGCTTCAGTTTGAGCTTTGCGAGCCGGTTAAGCTGCTGTATAAAGATGAAGTAAGAGTTGTGGGGCACGCTCTCGGACTGCCCGAAGGTATGGTTGAGCGTCAGCCCTTCCCCGGCCCCGGACTCGGCGTTCGCTGCGTTGGCGCAATAACAAGAGATCGTCTTGAGGCTGTCAGAGAATCCGATGCCATTCTTCGCGAGGAATTTGCCGCAGCCGGGCTTCAGGGCAAGGTATGGCAGTATTTCACCATCGTTCCCGATTTCAAATCCACCGGCATAACCGACGGCAAACGCACCTATGACTGGCCTGTTGTTATCCGCGCCGTAAACACCCGCGACGCAATAACCGCTACCGTTGAAGAGCTGAGCTGGGAGCTTATGAAAAAAATCACCTCCCGCATAATAGCCGAAGTTAAGGGCGTTAACCGCGTGCTTGTTGATATAACTCCCAAGCCCTCGGGAACAATAGAATGGGAATAATCAAACCTTGATATTAACAAACAGTTTTGGCAACATCTGATAATAAAGAAGAGCTAACCGATTTTTTGTCAGTTAGCTCTTTTCGTTTTTTCTTCCCTTTTAGATTGCGTCAGCCAAAGCAGCTGCCTTTTTACAGCCGTCAGTTTTATCAATATCACCTGCATTCAGCACTCCGGGAATCAGGACTTCACCCACCATTTTCCATTTATTGAGGGCGCACATCCGCTCCATAGGAATACGAATACCGTCCATTACCGACATATCTTCCTCTTCGCAACAGGTGATAATTGCACATTCTTTACCGGCGATATCCTTGCCGCCAACAACAAGGGAAAAAATACGGTCAATAACACCTTTTATCTGTGCAGGAATGGAATACCAATAAACCGGCATAGTGAATACAATAGCATCAGCCTCCAGAATATCCGGAGCCAAGGTGTTGAAATCGTCATCAAAAGTACAGGCTTTTCCTGTGGAATAGCAGGTCTCACAAGCCCGACAGCCTCCGATTTTTTTCATTGCGGCGTCAAACCGTGTAACAGTATGTCCCTTGCGTTCAGCCGCTTGAATGAACGCATCGGTCATAGCAAAGCTATTCCCGTTTTTACGGGGACTGCCTGTGATCACAACAATTTTCTTGCTCATAATTAAATCCTCCTTTTATGCGGGATTGACATACCTCCCATATTACACTATAATTATACTATGAATAAAACAATAAACAAGTACGCACATTAAAGTGCAATACTAACATTTAAGTTTAGTACTTACCAAAAGGAAAGTGATAATATGAATATCGAATGTATTCAGGATGCGAAGTTAGAGGACACAGGATTTAACTATACGATGTCTTTGATACAGGGAAAGTACAAGATGTTTATTCTCT
>JAFLUL010000080.1 GCA_022508845.1 Oscillospiraceae bacterium
GCAACGGCGATGGCGTAATCGAAAGCGGACACGCCGCAGCCGCTTTCTTGTTGCTTGCCGATTTTTCACTTCAGGCAGCGGCGATAAAGTAAGTGAAAGCGGCTTAGCCGCAGGATGCAGAGAAGCCGCTTTCTTTGCCGATCAAGCCTTTTTTATTAAACTGAGTGAACCCTTTTTGTTAGCTCTCTTAAAGCTGAGCTGTAGGCAAGGACTGCGTTTGAATCCTCATGAAGCTCAAAGGGAGTTCCTGTTAGTTTTTCGATAAAAAACCGTGCGGCTGCGGGGTTTTTAACAAGCAGGGGACCTGTTAATTGGGTTGCATAAAAACTATTTGAGATAAACCCGTCGGAATTTGATTTTTTATCATTTCCAAGCTCCTTTCCGAGCGTAAAGCGGCAAAGGGGAGCTTCTTTTATCCCTGTATAAACGTTTGCAGTGTTAACATACCCCAAAAGAAACGTTCCGAAAATATTATCTGAATCAGTCAGAACGTCGCCCGAAAAACGTTTAGAGGTGTTAGCTTTGGTTATATAATCGAAAATTCCGAGTCCGTCTGTCTCTTTGCCGTCGGTTTCTATTTTTTGTCCGAAAATTGCCTGTGCGTTACCTGTGCAAAGCCAAAAAGCGCCGCTTTTAACGCTGAGAACTATCTCGTCTTTATAGGGCATAAGGCGGCCTGCGGCGTTGAGAAGCGCTTTTTCGGTGCCGGAGCCGATATAAATCAGGTCATAATTGTTCAGTTGGAGTTCTCCGTCCTCATAGCTGTCTATCTCGGTTTTATATCCGGCCTTTTCGAGCTGCAATTTAATAAAAGAAATATTTCCGTATTCTCCATAGAGAGAAAGAAGGCGCGGGAATAAATGCAAAATTTTTATCTTTTTCATATTTTCTCCTTATTTCGCCTTAGGCGAGAGCGCGGTTATTCTGCTGAAAACCTTGTCTTTATCAGAGAAGCAGGTCATTATATAAAAGTCGCCGTTACCCTGTTCGCTGAGTTTTGCCGCCATTTTATCAAGATCCGGAATAACCTTAACCGGAATATCTTCCATATCGGAAATTTCAAACCTCATAGCGAGGTCATGAGCGTATTTTCCGCACAAAAGAATTTCCTTAAGGCTTGATTTTTTCAGATTTTCAAAGGCGATATCCCAGAGCCAGCCGGTTTCGGAGGTGTAGTATTTGCGGCTGATGCTGTCAACAATAATTGCAAGCGCCGCATTTTTTTTGGAATGAGAAATATATTCTATGTTCTGATTATATGAAACGGAGTTTTCGTGTTTTGAAATGAGCAATAGTCCGCTGTTTTCTCCGGCCTTGAGCCGAACAAGTCTGCCGCTTTTTAAAACTATATCGCTGAGCGTTTCGGCGATTTCTTTTTTGTTTAGCCCTGCTGCCGCAGAAACGGCAAAAGCGGCGCAGATATTATAAATATTATATCTGCTTTCAAAGGCAAGAGAAATTTTTTCTCCCGCTATGCAAATGTTTTTATTTTCAAAATCCGCGCTTTCAACCGTATATGAGGGAATAGGACGTTTATAGCCGCAGGAGGAGCAAAAATAATCGCCGAGATGGGCGTAGTGGTAAAAATTATACGAGAATTTTTCTCCGCAAACGGGGCAGTAGGCGCAGTCCTCATAAACAGAATCGGTTTTATCCGAGGAGCGTTCATTTTTATCCATTGAAAAATATATAACTTTATCCCGATCTTTGCCGAGCAGGGAAACTATCGGATCGTCGGCATTGAGAACAAGATTTGCGTTTGGAATAAGCTCCACCGCTTCGCGGATACGGTCAAAAACAAAAAACGGATGTCCGTTTCTTGTAAGCTGATCGCGGTAAAGATTTGTTACAACAAAGTGAGACGGCTTTATAACCTCAAAGATATACTTTGCGTATCTCTCATCGCATTCCAAAACGAGCACATCGCTCTTGATTTTTCCGCCAAACGTTGAATTTGAAATCAGAACCGTTGCAGCTCCGGCTATCTGATTGCTTCCCTCTTTATTAGTCAGCACTGTTTTGCCGGATCTTGTAAAGGCGGCGGTAATCATTTCGGCTGTGGAGGTTTTGCCGTTTGAGCCGGACACGGCGATAACAAGCTCAGGGAGCCGGATATCGCTTAATAGGGCGGGATAGAGCTTTAAAGCAATTTCACCCGGAAGGCTTGTTCCTCGGTTTATCAGTCTGCCTGCGAAAATAAGGATTTTTCCGGCAAGCACCGAAATAAATAATCTGATCTTATTAAAAAAACGCATAAATTATCCTCGCATAAAAAGATGAATAAATAATATCATTACATAAGGATAAAATCAAGTATTGCATTAAAATTAGCACTTTGCGTGTGAGAGTGCTAAAGTTTACAAAAAAGCAAAACTTTCGCAATGTGGATGTAGCAACACGGGTGTATATATATAATTGCAAAAGGAAATACTAATATCGAAAAGAGGTAATCAATATGTTTGAAATTATTCCCTTTGGTTCAAGAAACCGTGCATCCCTTTATAATCCCTTCAGAGAGATGGAGGAGTTTGAAAAAAACTTCTTCGGTTCATTAAGTCCTTATTTTTCCAGAACTTCGATTGAGCCGTTCAGAACGGACGTTAAAGAAACCGAGGGCGGCTTTATTCTCGAAGCAGATCTTCCGGGCTTTAATAAAGAAGATATCGACGTTCAGATAAACGGCGATTATCTCACCATCAAGGCAGAGCGTCATTCCGAGCATGAAGATAAAAATAAAAAGGATTGCTACGTTCGCGTTGAGCGTTCCTATGGCTCTTATCAGAGAAGCTTTGATATTTCGGGCGTTAATGCCGATAATATCGGAGCAAAATACGAAAACGGCGTGCTCACTCTCAGTATGCCCAAAAGAGAGCCCGAAACTCCTGCGTCAAGAAAGCTCTCGATCGAGTAATATTTTTCAAAAATATCGCCTGCGGTGAGCAATGTGACAGTAGCCGCCGCGGGCGGAGAAGGAAATACCGACGCAAATTCGCGCCGGTATTTTTTTAACGTGTTTTTTTGCTGATATAATGAACTGTTTATTCATACCATCCAAGGCCAAAGGCTTGACTGATGAGATGTACAATTGCGTGCACGAATGCAAAAATAGGTTCTAACGCAGAATTCTTTTTAAGCTCATATTTTATGCACCACTTGCAGCGGAATACCTTTGGCTGCACTTCGTGTTCATCTTCGGTGCCTGCCGTACGGTCGCATATGCCGTCACCGTTTTCATCAACATGACCGAGAGCCGGAATAGCTTCAGTTGCAAGAACATCCCCGCACACTGTGCATTTTTGAACCTTTTCTCCGTCATCCGTGCAGGTTGGCTCTGTTACGGTTTCCCATTCGCCTGGGGTGTGACCTGCGGCAGAGATCACTTCTGTTTCAATGTGTGAAGGGTCATTTTCGCAAACTCTCTGTTTGGTTCCGGCTTTTTCACATGCTGCTTCATCAACAACTTCCCAAGCAGTCCAATTGTGGTCTGCTGCAGGGATGGTTTCTGTTGTTACTATAGCGCATTCAGTGCAAGTAAGCGTCTTTACTCCATCTTCAGTGCAGGCTGCTTCTGAAACGATCTCCCATTCGCCGGTGGGTTCATGCGTATTATCGCCGTATGCACAGACATGCATACCGTCCTGCTCAGTGAAATCGTGCATACATACGAATTTTCTGTTATACCTGTTTGCATATTCTTCTACCGCTCCGCCCGCATAGCTGTAAATAGTGGAGGGTATAGTATAATTATAGTCACTGGAATCTATTATACATTCTCGATTGTAAATATAAACACTTTTAAGTCCGGTGCACTGGAAAAATGCAGCTTCCCAGATGCTTGTCACGCTTTCGGGTAAACTCACACTTTCAAGGCTGCTGCAATATACAAATGCACTTTTACCAATATTTGTAACACTATTACCGAATGTTACATTATTAAGGCTGCTGCAATACTGAAATGCATGATTGCCAATGCTTGTAACACCGTTGCCGATTGTTACGTTCTCAAGGTTGTTGCAATAGGAAAATGCAAGTTCACCGATACTTGTCACACTGTCGGGAATTGTTATGCTTTCAAGGCTGGTGCAATAGTAGAATGCAGAGCCGCCGATACTTTCAACGCTGTTAGGTATCGTTATGCTTGTAAGACTGCTGCAGCTTTCAAATGCAGAAAAACCTATGCTTGTAACGCTTTCAGGTATCGTTATGCTCGTAAGGCTTCTGCAATTGGAAAACACATTTTCGCCGATATGTGTAACTCCGTTGCCGATTGTTACATTTCTCAAACTGCTGCAATATCCGAATGTATAACCGGGGAGTTTTGTCAAGCTGCCGGGAATTGTTATATCTGTAAGACTGCTGCAATTTTTAAACGCATATCTGTCGATGCTTATAAGACCGCGTGGGAGCGTTACGCTTGTAAGATTGATGCAGCCGCAAAATGCGGAATATCCTATGCTTGTAACGCTGTCGGGTATTGTTACGCTTATAAGATTGCTGCACTCATAAAATACTCTGTCACCTATACTTGTAACGCTGTCGGGGATAGTTACGCTTGTTATTGTGCTTGCATTTTGGAACATACTTGTACTTGTATAAGTGCTTCCTGCTATACCGGTAACCGTATATCCATCAATTATCGAAGGTATTTTAACCTCTGTATCCATACCGGTATATTTTGTTATTGTTGCTGCGGTCCTGTCAGTGTTTACGGTATACTCCCAATCACCGCTCGTTGCCGCAAAGCTCGTTACGGGCAATACTGTTAAAATCATTATTGCCGCGAGAATTGCGGATAAAATTTTTCTGCTTTTTTTCATTAAAATATCCTCCTTTTTTCAATAAAAGATTGCAGAAAATAATAACTTTTTTTTAACGCATAATAATAGTTATTATAATCGTATTTATTATACGAATATAGTTATTAAATGTCAATCGTTTTTTCGTTATATTATAAACGAAAGTATGGTGATTGTATGACGGTTCTTGACAGAATCTTATCGTTACGCACTCAGAGAGGTTGGAGCGAATACAGATTATCCGTTGAAACGGGTATACCTCAATCAACAATTTCATCTTGGTTCAGAAAAAATATAAATCCAACGATATCTTCGCTGGAAAAAATCTGCGAATCCTTCAACATTACAATGTCTCAGTTTTTCACCTTTGAAAATGAAGCTGTGGAACTGACATCGGAGCAAAAAGAACTGCTTGACTGCTGGACTAAGCTTACAAAAAATCAACAATCGCTGCTGCTTGAATTTATAAAAACACTGTAAAAAAACACCTGTCGATTTGTTTCGACAGGTGAATTATTTATTGTGTATTGATTAAAATACATCCGATTTTATATAGCCGGGAGAGAAGCGGCAGCAGTGCAGTGTATAGGGGTCGGTTGCTGTCCATATTCCAACGGTAAGGCCGCTGTTGCGGAACTCTTTTTCAATTTCTTTGGTGGGCGCTCGGCAGTCCATGTCTATGTCAAAGCCGTACTCAAAGCGCACCAGATAATTCCACCCTTAGCGTCATAATTTATTGCTTAATATAATTTTTTCAGATTTTCACTCAAAAAGCTCACAGCGTGTTTAATATCGGCAAAGCGGGTTGCTCCGGCTTCGCGCTCTATGGTTAAAAAGCCGTCGTATCCAATGTCCTTCAGCGCGGCCAGATATTCAGGGAAGTTAACGTCTCCTTCGCCGAGGATTTTCTCCTGATAGCTGTTTTCGTCTATCATAATGCCGTCTTTGGCGTGAGTGTGAACTATATAGTCCTTTAGTATGTATACTGCCTCTGCGGGATCCTGCGCCGAACACATAACAAAGTTTGCAGGGTCAAGGTTTACCTTTGCGCTCTTTGTGTTCGCTTTGTCAAGTATTTTTTTGAGGATCGGAGCCTTTTCGGGACCTGTTTCGGTTGCAAAGGCAACTCCGATTTCGTCGCCGTATTTGCCGAGCCTCTCTATGGTGCGAACAATGTTTTCGTATTCCTCGGAGCTTTCGTCCGCAGGTACCTTGCCTATGTGGGTAGTTATAACGCGGGTGTCAAAATCCAGCGCGAGATCCATCATTGCCATGGTGCGCTTTATGCCCTCTTCGTTTGTTCCTTTTTCGTTAAAATGCAGGCCGAAATCCGCGCAAAGTGCGGAGAAAACAAGACCGTTGCTCTTAACGAACTTAAGTATGTCCGCTCTGTCCTCCTTTGAGAGGTTTTCGGGGGCAAGCTCGCCTGAGGTAACATAGGGCTGAAGCCCCTTTGCTCCGAGGTCTCTCGCTAAAATTACAGCCTCTTTAAAGGGAACCTGAAATGAATCCGGTATAACGCCAATTTTCATCATAATTTTTTTCTCCTTTTTTAATAGGTTGAGCTCATATCGCCCTCTACCTTCTCGTTTACAACCTTTTTGTGGGTGGAGTTTTTGATTTTATTTTGGAGCAGCTCATAGTATAAGTCCTCATCCAAGGGAAGAGTTATTTCCTTATCGAGCCACGAAGAGAGGAACGCGGCGTTTGAAATTGTAAGGCCGTTTATGCCCTCTTTGCCCTCGGCTATGAGCGGTTCGCCTCTTAAAATATGCGCAGCGAAAGCGTTCATAACGCCGGGATGCTGCTCGTTTTTGCCGTCGGTTTCAACCTTTTTCCATTCGCCCTCAAGCTTTTTGAAGCCTTCGTCCGCGCTGTAGATATATTCCTCGGTTGAGCCTTCAAGCTCGTATATCCAAAGCTCATCCCCGCCTCCGAGCGGATTTGAAAAGTCGCAGAGCAGCTTTGCTCTGTCAAGGGTTATTTCAAGTCTGTTTGAGCCGGGGCAGTCGCCGGTGGTCGTTATGAAGGTGCCGGTTGCGCCGTTTGCGTATTCGGCGTAAATCGTAACGTCGTCCTCAACCTCAACATCGTGCCATTTTCCCTCGTGGCAGAACGCTCTTATCTTTGTTGGCATACCGCAGAGCCACTGCCATAAGTCGAGCTGGTGGGGGCACTGATTCAGCATAACGCCGCCGCCTTCTCCCTCCCAGGTTGCGCGCCAGGATCCGGAATTATAATACTGCTGAGTGCGGAACCAGTCGGTTATTATCCAGCTCACTCTCTTTATCTCGCCGTATTTCTTTGAATCTATAAGCTCCTTCATCTTTCTGTAAAGGCAGTTTGTTCGCTGATTGAACATAATGGCGTAGGTTTTATCGGAGGTTTCGGTAAACTCAATAAGCTCTCTGACGCTCTTTGTGTAAACTCCCGCGGGTTTTTCGCTCATAACGTGAAGCCCCGCCTGCATAGCCTCGCGAGCCATAGGGGGATGGAAATAATGGGGTGTTGCAATCAGAACCGCATCGCAAAGTCCGGAATTGAACATCTCGGTTGCTGTGTTAAAGCATTTAACACCGGGTATTTTTTCTTCTGCAAAGGCGAATTTGCTTTCGTCAATATCCGCAACGCACGTTATTTCGATTTCGGGCATAAGCCCGTTTACCGAATTGTTTATGTGAGCGCGGCCCATATTGCCCACGCCCACTATGCCGAGTTTAACTTTTTCTGCCATAATAAAAGTCTCCTTTTTATATATTTGAAGATTATTCTTTGCCGTAAATAATTTTATAGGGAGAAGCGTCCTCGTTCACCATCAAAACGCTCTCAATGCCATAGTCCTTTAAAACAGCCTGCCATCTTTCCTCCATGCCTTCATCGTAGAGCACGGGAAGAAAGCCCGCTGTAAGATAGGATTTTACCGCTCCCTTGCGCCATTCGTCGGTTGTAAGCAGAGCGTATTTAACTCCCTTTTCTTTGAGATGGTTAAGAGCTGCTGCCAGCATATATTTTGAAAGACCTTTGCCTCTGTGTTCCGTGCGTATGCCAACCATATGCACATCGCCTATATTCTGCTCTTTTATAACGTAGGCGGTTATCGTTCCGATATGCTCGCCGAGATAATCAAGAAAAAACACATCCTCGGTTAAGGCAATATCTTCTCTGTCAGTTATGTCGTTATCAAAGGCCTTTTCATCGGCGTCATCGGCAATAAGACCGTTTTTGCAGCACTCAACCCATGCAAGCTTATCGGACTCGGTTTTGTAGGCCGATATCGAATATCCCTCGGGGAGAGGAGGTGAGGATATCGGAGTGCTCGGGAACCAATACATTTTGAGCTGTGCCATTCAGTTCCTCCTTGAAAAATTTACATGAGAGATTGTAATTTTTATTTTTTATATTGTCAATATAATAATAAAAAAATTCAGAAAAAGTTTTTATGTATAAAATCTCCGACCGAATATTTTTAGCGCAAAACTCATTGACAAGCAGGGGGATTTAATGTATAATCTAATCAGGTTAATGTACCTGAATAGGCAATATTGGAGGTATAAATAAATGAAAAAATTTCTGAGCGTTATTCTGGCGGCGGTAATGGTGTTCACCGTTATGCTGCCCGTATTTGCCGAGGATAAAGAAAATTTTACGGCGGTTTTCACAGGAGCGTCAAGCGACCTTATGACAACCTCTCCGAGCGGCGAGGATATAGGTGAAGCTTATTGTTTTGTTAAATCCGAAAACGGAAAAATGCTCTTCGTTGAAGATGAAAACGGAAAATATTACCTTGCCACCAACGGCGGCTACTACACAAAAGAAGAGCTTATCGAAGGTTCCATTGAAGCCGGCGAAAAGACCTACAGCCCCGACATCTTCGTTCCCGGCGAGAGCTATCCTTTAACCAAAGGCGAAACATTTTCATTCGTTGTTAAAACAAACGAGGCTTATAACGCCGCAACGGTTGTTGTTTATATAAACGGCGTTGCAGCAACCAAAAACGCTGTGGGCGAATATGCAGTTTTGGTTGACAGAAGCTTTTCAATTTATGTTAATGAGAGCGCTCTTCAGAGAAATCAGTTTAACGTTGTTCTCAAATCAGGCGAAGGCTACAGAGTTAAAAGCCTCCAGAACGAGAACTACAAGGCTGTTTATTACGGCGATGATTTCAGCTTCCGCGTTAAAATCTTAAATAACTATTCCGATTCAAATCTTGCTGTCAGAGTAACAAGAGGAACCAGCGGTCTTGAGGAATTTTTAGGCGACGCCGCCGATCTCTTTGAGCAGATTATCGGCAACAGCGAAATTTTAACTTCAGACGGTATGGATTCGGAGGGCTACCGCACCTATACCATAAAGGATATAACAACCGATTGCTATGTAAGCGTAAGCGGTGTTAAGCAGGCTAAAACCGCCAATGTTATGAACATAATCAAAAGGCTTCTCAAGATGATCCTTGACGCTTTCGGAATCGACACAAGCTTTTTGGGAATCGACATCATTGATTTTAATTATTACACCGTTAATATTGACGACAGCGGCCTCGGCGACGCCGATATAAGCTATATGATCCTCACCGGAGCTAATGACGAATTTATAATGGATCAGTTTAACGTTATGGGCGGCGACAGCGTAACCATCCGCTTTGTTACCTATGATGTTTCGCTTGTAAGACTTTCCGATATCTACGGCCCAATGGCTGACGCCCCCGCCGGATATAACGACCAAAAGCTGAAGCTCTCCTGGACTCCCGGAAACGCCGACGGCTTCTATAAAAATGTTTGGACTGCACAGATAAACAGAAGCACCGGCAAAACCTACTACACAACTACCTTTGTTATCGACAATATAAAAGCAAACACCGGTGTTACCATCGCAGTTGAACCGTAATCAACCAAAGCTTATATCCCCGTTTCGCCTGGAAACGGGGATTTTTTATTTAATAGGAAACTTCTCGTTTCCTATTAAATAAAAAGATTTTAAC
>JAFLUL010000081.1 GCA_022508845.1 Oscillospiraceae bacterium
CATAAAGCTCTTGAGCAGGAAACCGATATGGAGAAGACCTTTGGTTGGAACGGGCGTTACGGTTCCGTCTATCATACCGTTGAATTTTTCGCAGGATGAAAACGGAATTTTGATAGTGCATTTCGGAGAGCATCCGTCCTCTAAACGGCAATAGCCGTTTTTAAAGTAAATGGTTGCGGCAGGGCCGTCCTTTACCTCAAAACCTATGGAAATAGGTTTTTTGTTTTTAAGCAGGGCTCTCGCGTTTTCATCAAGCTCGCATAAATTTTCGAGCGTTCCGAAGATGGCGTACATATTTATATACGCAAGTGTTTTTGAATCTGTCAAGGCACATTCCTCCTGTTCATTTATACATAGATAATTTTACCAAAAAAAAAGAGTTAAGTCAATGTTTTTTTTCGCGTTTCGTATAAACAAAAAAACCGAAATATCAGAGATATTCCGGCTTTTCCGCAAATTTATAAATTAACGGATTTAATTATTCAACTTCTTCGTTATTTTCTCCGCCTGAGATGAAAGTTACTATAGCTCCCACAATAGCAAGAAAACCTTTAACGCCCTTCCAGAGAATTTCAAACATTTTGCAAAACACTCACTTTCGGTTATTTTTTACTGTTTATGCAAGTTTTTAACATTCAACTCACCTTGTTCGTAATATTATCACATATTTATGAATAAATTATGAACAAATCGGCAATTTGTGATAAAAATTTGAAATTTTAAATTACAATTTATTAGGGAGTTTTTATGCAATATCACCAAACCTAAAATTTTTCACAAAAATATTGCTTATATATTGTAAAATTCATTTAAATAGTATATAATTCAATTTGAAATTTTGTTCAGAGAGGATTTGATTTTTTGGAACAAAAAAAATATGTACCGAAGAATGAAGCTGTTACCTATGCCGTTGCCGCACTCGGCCAGGGCCTTGTTTACAGCTGTATGTCGAGCTACATAACAGACTTTTATATGAATGTGCTTTTATTAAGCCCGATGTTTGTTATTATGCTCATGCTGCTCGCCAGAGTTTGGGACGCTGTTAACGATCCGATGATGGGGATGATAGTTGACAGACACAAGTCAAAATGGGGCAGATTTCGCCCTTATCCCATTATAACTGCCCTTCCCATTGCCCTGCTTACCATAATGATGTTCACAAAACCTTCAACCTTCGGGGTTAATTCCACCGGCACCGTTATGTATGTTTATGTGGCGGCTGTTTATATTATTTGGGGCATGGTGTATACTTCCAGCGACGTTCCTTTCTGGAGTATGCCGAACCTTATGACCCCAAACCATAAAGAAAGAGCAAAAATCATTTCTTACGGCAGAACGGTTGGCGGCATAGGAAGCGCCGTAACGGTTGCTCTGCCCATAATTTTGGGCTTTATCCCTGCGCTCTCCTCACGCGATGATTTTAACGACATTAAATATCCCATAATGGCTGTATCAATGGCGGTTATCGGTATGCCGCTGTTTATGATGTCGTCATTTAAGGTTAAAGAAAGAATTGCAATTCCAAATGCGACCAAACGTTCAAAGAATGACCCTTCAACTCTTTCAAGAGTTTTTCACTGCAAGCCGCTGCTTTTGGTCGTGCTTGCCGGTATGCTGAGTTTCGGAAGATATATGCTTCAGTCAGCAGCCCCTCACGTTGCGAGATATGCGGGCTTTTATCTTGGCATTGACCCTGCCACGGCAACCAATGAGCAGATAAACAGCAATATGTCCACCGTTGCAATGATAATTCAGATATGCGCTGCCGTTGGAATGTTCGGCTCCATGGTAGTGCTTCCTAAGCTCTATAACAAATTTGAGTACCGCACGCTGATGATAGGCTCGTGCGCGGGCGGCTTTGTTGCCGGTGTTTTAGCGCTGCTTGTAGGCTGGTTTACCAAAAACCTTTTTGCCTGCATTCCGTTTTTCATTATAATGAGCATACCGCTCGGCGTTATCAATGTTGTGTCGGGTATAATGGTGTTTGACTGTATTGACTATATGGAATGGAAAACGGGCTACCGAGACAACGGCCTCGGAGCCTCCTGCCAGAGCTTTGTTAATAAAATAGGTAACGCATTTGCAACCGTTGCCATAATTGCAATGTATATGTTTGTTAACATTGACGTTAAAATGCTCAATGAGGGCGGCGCGGCGGCCATAACCGCAGCCTCAACTCTCTCCTCCGGTCAAAATTTTGCAATGTATTCCCTTGTTACCCTTGTTCCCGCAGTCAGCCTCCTGCTCACTGCCGTTCCCCTTATCTTCTACGATTTCACGGGCGAAAAGAAAAATAAGGTTATGTCTGAACTCAACGAAAAGCGCAAGGAACGCGGAATTGTTATTGAAGCAAAATAAGCGTTACCGCTCAAGTGAGCAAATACATAAGCCCGAGAATTATGCTGTCGTCCGCCTCTTCGTGAGACAAAAGAAGGCACAGCGACAAAATAAACATTTTTTCGAGCTCTTCGCGGCTCATATTATTAAATCCCAATCCGCCTGCGGCAGGAGCATTTTGAGGCTCCTGCCGTTTTCTTTGCGGCAGGCTCTCATCTTTTCCCGCAAACAGAGCTCTGTTCATATCCTCCGCGGCAAACCGCGAGCGGTTCGCCATATCCATAACTCTGCGTTTTGCCTCTTCCTGCATATTCATCATACTGTTTATCTCTTTTTCGGTCATTGCCTTCCCCCCTTAAACATGCCGAGAACTCCTAAGAGTTTTATCATCATTGCCGCCTCGTCCGCTTTTTTTTGGCGATCCTGACTGAGAAGAGGTTTAAGAGCATAAAGAAAGTCGCTCTTCGGATTGTTTGCCGAGAGCGCCGAGGATATCTTTGCCACGCTTCCGAGCATTTGAGGCGAAATACCGGGCAGACTGAGCGCCGTATTGTTTTTTTCGGCTTCGGGCTTATTATCCTCTGAGCCGAAAAAGGACGCTGCTGTCTGGCGAAGCTTTTCCATATCGTCCTCGGAGAGATTATTGAGAATTGAAGAAATATCCATATCAGTTTTCTCCGCCGAGCTTCTTCATAATTTCCTTTGCCTTATCGGATGAAAGTAATTCCCGCATTTTTTCGGGTGATGAGAGGATTTCATCCAGTTTATTTTTTTGATCCTGCGATAAGCTGTTTACGGCGTTTTGCAGCTTATTTTGCGTCTGGGCATTGTTATCCCCCGTTTTTTTTATTGCTGAAAAAAGATTATTTATATCCTGAGCTTGCATTTTTATCCCCCTTATTATATATTAGTATATGTATACTTAAACTCTGAGAGGAATATGAATGAGAATACTTATTGTATCGGACTCCCACGGAGATGAGGCCTTTTTGGAGATGATACTGCGGCGCGAAAGAAGCTGCGATATGATAATTCATCTCGGCGACGGCGCAGATGACCTTATGAGGTTTTTGGAATACACCGCCCATAAGCCTGTTTATCTTACAAAGGGGAACTGCGACCCCGCCGCCTACGGCTACGCGGAAAAGCATATTATTCCCGCCGAAGGCAAAAAGCTGCTCTCCTGCCACGGTCACCGTTTTAACGTTAAAATGGGGCTGGACGCTCTCTATTTTGAGGGGTTGAAAGAAAATGCCGACGTCTGTCTTTACGGACATACCCACGCCGGGAATATCGAATTATCAAACGGGCTGCTTCTGTTTAATCCCGGAGCCGTAAAAAACGGAAGATACGGCATACTTACAGTTAAAAACGGCGAAATTTCGCCGGAGCTGAAATCGATATAAAGGAGAAAAATTATGCCTGAAAGAAAGCTATGTCTTGGAATGAACAGCCAGTTCGGCAGCGACGCCGAAAAACAGATATACATGATAAGAGACGCGGGATTTAACGAGATCTTTTTCCCGTTTGACGGAAGAAACGAGCTTGCCGAATTGGTTAAAATCGCAAACAAGGCATCTGTTCCGGTTCAGTCCGTTCACGCGCCGTTTCACGGGTGCAGGGCCCTTTGGGAGGACGACAATGATGCGGCGGATAAGGCTATTGCGGAAATAACCGACTGCATACACGCCTGCGAGGAAAACTATATACCGATTGCGGTATCGCACGTTTTTATCGGCTTTGATACTCCGCCGATTCCAAAGGAAAAGGGACTTGAAAGATATTATTCCCTCATAAAAACGGCGGAAAAATGCGGAGTTAAAATTGCGTTTGAAAACACCGAGGGAGAGGAATATCTTGAAGAGATTTTAAATAATTTCGGCGATAATAAAGCGGTCGGCTTTTGCTGGGACAGCGGACACGAAATGTGCTATAACCGAAGCAAAGATTTGCTCCTTAAATACGGCAAAAAGCTTTTATGCACTCATATAAACGATAATCTCGGCATAAAAGATATTAACGGCAAGATAACCTGGCTGGACGATTTGCATCTTCTTCCGTTTGACGGCATAGGAAGATGGGAATATAACGCTGACAGACTTTTAAGAGAAAACTACACAGGCACACTCACATTTGAGCTGAATAAGCTTTCAAAGCCCGGACGGCACGAAAATGACATATATGCCGCTTTGCCGATTGAAACATACCTTGCCGAAGCCTATAAACGCGCCTGCAGATTTGAGAGAATGCTGAAAACGCAGTAGATTTCAGAAAAAAGTTGCAAAACGCGGAAAATTATGTTAATATATCAAATAACAGAATTAAATAGGAGTGAAAATTATGGAATTTAGTGAACTTGTACCCCTTGAGCAGATGTCTGCCGCAGCTCAGTGGATCAACTCAGTTTTCGGTTCTTTTGATCAGGCGATTTTGAGCTTTTACCACAACCTTCACGAGGCTGTCGGAACACCGCTTGACATTTTTGTTCAGTATTTCACAAAGCTCGGAGACGGCGGAATTTTTCTTATTATCCTTGCGCTTGTTTTAATGCTCTTCAAAAAGAGCAGAAAAGTTGGAATAGGAATGCTGCTCGGAGTTCTCGTTGGCGCTATAGTTACAAACCTAACCGTTAAACCCTTTGTTGCAAGACCGCGTCCGTATGATTATTTACAGCAATACCGTGATTGGTTCTCAGCCGTTTGGCACGCCAAGTTTGAAAGCGAATTTTCATTCCCGTCCGGTCACACCACCGCTGCCATGTCTGCAATGACACCCGTTTTCCTCTTCTGCAATAAGAAAAAGAGTTGGGCGGCATTTCTCTTTGTTATCGCTCTCGGAGCAACAAGAAACTACATAATGGTGCACTACCCTTCAGACATTATAGGCGGAATTATAGCCGGATGCATTGCAGGAATTGTGAGCTACCTTATCGTTAATGCCGTTTACAATAAGATAGTTTCAAAAGGCGGCAAACTTGGGAACGCTCTTGAAAACTTCGATATAATAGATTTGTTCAAGAAAAAATCAGCATAAATCAAAGAATCCGGATCATCAGGATCCGGATCTTTTTTTTGCTTTAATTTTGTTTTGCAGTTCAAAAAGTTTTCTTCGGCGGGCTTGCTCTTCATCTTCACACAGAAAAAATTCGCCGTCGTTTTCTTTAAGGACGCTTCCCTCCCTTGCGCCTTCCGGCAAAAAAGAAGAATTTATAACAATGCTGTTTCCGCTTTCATCCTCCAAAACGGCATTACCATCAGCTATTCTATCTATATAATACTGCATAATTATTCCTTCACAATAATATTCTTTCCGTCGCTGCAAATAACCACAGTTCCGCATTCATCTGTACGGTAATACTTTATTTCCGATTTTTCAAGAAGAGCAACCGTTTCTCTGTGCGGATGACCGTAGTTGTTGTTTTTCCCGCAGGAAATTACGGCAACGCTCGGAGATACGGCATTAAAGAAGCCTTCGCTTGTTGAGGTTGAGCTGCCGTGGTGTCCCAGTTTAAGCACGTCTGCGCTGAGATCATAGCCTTTTGAGAGCATAAGCGCTTCGCTCTCCTTTTCGGCGTCACCGGTGAAAAGGAACGATGTTTTGCCGTAGGTGAGCTTAAAAACAACCGACATATTATTATAATCGTTGGTTTCCTTCAGCGGAGCAAAAATATCAAGCGTAATATCGCCGAAGGTATAGCTGTCTCCAGGCTCAGCAAAAATAACATCGCAGTCCTCATTATCAACGGCGGTTAAAAACAGCTCGTAGGTTTTAGTTGTAGGGATGTTAAATTCGCTGAAGGTGGTAGTCATAACGCTCTTTACATCAAACTCATCAAACACGGCAGCGGCCGCGCCGATATGATCGGAATGAGGGTGGGAGGCAACATACAGATCTATTTCTTTTACTCCGAGAGATTTGAGCGTACCGGTAAAAGCATCCGCCGAGATTTTTTCACCGCCGTCTATAACGATATAAACATCTCCGTTTTTAATAACCGTTCCGTCGCCCTGACCTACGTCAACAAAATAGACCTCAAGAGGATATTCCTGCGTTTCACCGGAATTAACGGTTATAACATCTCCCTTTGTTCCCGCTTTATTGCCGTCGCTTTTTATCGCGTTAACAACGGCAGATACCGCAAGATAAATTATAACTATAGCTATGACAATATATTTTACTTCTTTTTTTATTTCGATTTTCATTATGATTACAATAAGCCTTTCCGGCTACAAAAATCAAAAAAATCATAATATATCCTTGTTGTAGCCTGACAAGGCGTGATGGTAGTTTTGTCCGTCTGAAAATTTAAATTTTTCAAATTTTTAAGGACGTTTAATCATTTAACGTGATTTTCCATGCTAACTGGTTTTCAGTTAAAATCTGCCGAGGAATTCGCGGATATATCTTCAAAGGCAAGCTGCTCTGCACCGGATTTTGTTACATCGGAGGACATAGCGTTCATCTCATACCACTGGGCCTTTGTTATGAGCACCTTTCTGGGTTTAGAGCCTTCGGTGGGGCCAACTATCCCCTTTTCCTCCAGAGTGTCCATAAGTCTGCCTGCCTTTGCAAAACCAAGGCCTAAATGCCTTTGAAGCGCCGAAATAGACGCCTTTTCGGGAGCGGACACAAACAGGTCGATAGCGCGCATCAAGAGGTCATCGCCCTTGTCAAGAGCGTTTGATGACTTATCGTCAGACGAAGAGCCCTTCTTTTTATCGGAGGCTGCCTGACGCTCTATTTCCTGCTGAACATTGTCGTCATATTGGGATTCACCGTTTGCCTTAAGGAAAGATACGATATTTTCTATTTCGCCCGTTGTTAAAAACGCGCCCTGAACACGCACAGGCTTCGGAATGCCAACGGGATAATAGAGCATATCGCCGTAGCCCATCAGCTTTTCTGCACCTGCCTGATCGATTATTGTTCGGGAATCTATCTGCGATTTAACTGTTAAGGCGATTCTTGATGGTATATTCGCCTTAATAACACCTGTTATAACGTCAACAGACGGGCGCTGAGTTGCGATAACCAAATGCATACCCGCAGCGCGCCCCATCTGGGCTATGCGCTGAATGCTGTCCTCAACCTCGGCGGGGGCAACTGTCATAAGATCTGCAAGCTCATCAATAAAAATAACTATCTGGGGCATCTTTACGAGCTCATCGTTGCCCTCGCAGAGAGAGTTATACGAAGATATATCCCTGACTCCGTTTGCATTGAGAGTTTTATATCTTGAGAGCATTTCCGTTACAGCCCAGCCGAGAGCTCCGGAGGCCTTGCGCGGGTCGGACACAACAGGAACAAGCAAATGAGGAATGCCGTTATACACCCCGAACTCAACCTGCTTAGGGTCAATAAGAAGGATCTTAACTTCATCCGGTCCGGCGTTATAGAGGAGGCTTACTATCATAGTGTTCATACACACGGATTTACCGGAGCCGGTTGTTCCCGCAACGAGCAGATGCGGCATTTTTGCAATATCCGTATAAATAACGTCGCCGGAGATATCCTTACCGAGAGCGGCATTGAGCTTGCTCTTAGCGTTTTTGAAATCCTCGGTGTCAATAACTTCTCTGAACGATACGGTTGTTTTATTTCGGTTCGGTATTTCGATACCAATTGCGGCTTTATTCGGTATTGGCGCCTCAATTCTGAGACCCGCGGGGGCTGCCATATGAAGCGCGAGATCGTCCGAAAGTCCAACAAATTTACTTATCTTAACTCCCGGAGCGGGTGAAAGCTCATATCTTGTTACGGTGGGTCCGGGAATAACATCGGAAATCGTTGCCGACACATTAAACGAATTAAGAGCTGCTATAAGCTTTTCGCCGTTTGCTTTCAGCTCGTTTATATCGTAGTTTTTATCCGTTAGCTTGGGCATTTTAAGGCACTCGAGCGGCGGAGTTATATATTCATAACGGACGCTTGATTCCAACGCGCCGTCAAGCTCGCTGTTTATCGCGCTTGATTCCTCTTCCGTGAGCGGAGCCGGTTTTTCTTCGGTTTTTTCTAAAACGGAGGGATTGGATTCAAACAGCCCGTCCGCCGGCAAAGAGGAAGCTGAATCATCCCGGACAGGGGCATTATACTTCTTTTCAACGCGCTCAAAAATCGACGCCATATCGTTTTCCTCTTTGGGAGGAGTTTGCTTTATATCGGGCTGAGGCTTATTTTCCTTAGTTTTATTCTCATAAAAATCATTAACGATTCTTGTTGCTTCAAAAGCTGCCGCCTTTTCAGATCTACGCTTTTCTCTTATTTCGGCGTTCTCCCTTTTTCTTCTCTCAATATCGGTTTTAGCAGTCTCTATGGCCTGTCCGGTGTAAACTCCCGCCTTTTTAACGGGCTTTTCGATTTTAATAAAGAGCTTATAGAGCGTTATTCCGAACATAAGCATCAAATCGGCGATAATAAGGATAACAGAAATGATATTTGCAATTACCTTTGATTTTCCGAGCTGAAACAGCGCTCCGCCGAAAAGCGCGCCGAGAACGCCGCCTGTTGAAAAAGGACTGAGAGAATAATCCATAACGCCGGTATAAACTTCTCCTATCGCTGAAAAATATCCCCCGATTTCAGCTGTTATGAATTTGTTTATATGCAGCATACCGCAGATAACGGTAAACAGCAGAAAAATTTCAGCGAGCTTTACCGAATATACGCTTTTAAGGCGGTTTAATACGCTCGCTATTCCCAAAAACAGAACAGCCGCGGGAATATAGCAGCCTGAAAGCCCGAATACGGCAAAATAAAAATTATGAATAGAGTTCCAAACGCTTCCGTCAGAGCCCGCAAAAATAGTTATTATGAGCAGCAGCAGTCCCAAAACAAAAACTACCCCTGCCTTGAATTCTCTCCTGCTTACAAACTCGGAAAGCGTGCCTTGAACGGGTGCGCTTTTTTTTGAAGTCTTTTTTGAAGATGACGTTTTTTTTGCCGGAGTCTTTTTAGAGGTACCTTTTTTTACCGTGCTTGTTTTTTTCTTTGATGTTGTATTTGCCAAGATTATTATCTTCCTTTGATTATAACATTTCATTTTATTTTATCATTTAATCGCCTATAATGCAAGTTTTTTTTCGTACAAAAAAAGGGCTGTCCCGAAGGACAGCCCTGAGCCTTAAAAGCAAGCTTAGTTCTTTATTAAATATTTAAGCTGTGAAAAATAGTGAACAAAGAAGTGAACCAGTCTGAAGATAGGCTCTAAAACAGTGCCTTTTTTAAGCTCATATTTGATGCACCACTTGCAGCGGAAACCGTCTTCGCTGGGCATAGAGTGCTCATTGTCAGTTCCCTTACCGTTATCGCAGATGCCGTCGCCGTCTTCATCGCGGTGTCCGGTTGCTTTGGTGGTTCCTTTCTGAAGGATCTCGCCGCACTCAACACATTCAATGTGCCAT
>JAFLUL010000082.1 GCA_022508845.1 Oscillospiraceae bacterium
CGGGCGTTAAAATCTTTTTATTTAATAGGAAACGAGAAGTTTCCTATTAAATAAGAAAAGTGTGCCGCAATAAACGACACACATAAAAATGCATCTCTTTATTGCCGCGATACAATTGCCTGAAATTTTTGCGGTAATATACAGAACGACAAAGAATACATTTTTTACAAAATGTATTCTTTCCGCATACTATAAATTATATCGCAGACTGAGATTACCATAATTATCCGTATTAGTCAATAGGATAATTTTACAATATTTCCCTCAGCTTATCGAGGAAAGCCCTTTCACCGAAGGTGTTCACCTTAAAGAACAAAGCCTGGCTGCCGCCCGAAGCAACGGCTGAGAGCCGGATAATTCCGCTCTCTCCCTGAAACAGGGTCACATTAAGGCTGACCCTGTTTCCGCCCACATAGCTGTAACGCTCAAAAACTCTCACGCTGCAGCGGGTCCTTCCGTCATAAAAATCGCTCGCGTCCTCTAAGGTGGCGGAAATGCTTCCGCCCATAATGCCGCTTTCAATGCGGCTGAGAATTGCGTTAAAATCTCCCTGCAAGGTTTGTTCAAGCTTTGCCATAACAGTTACCCCCTTTTTCTTTACGGAAAAAGCATACCACATTCTTTGAAAAAAATCCAGTTACAGCTCGTTAATGACTGGGGATAACTGCTGAAAGGGTAACGGTTAACCTCTGCCTTATTCTGTTCTCAGAGCAATTACGGGATCTTTTTTCGCCGCTATTGAGGAGGGAACAAGACCTGCTATGAAGGTTAAGAACACGCTGATGCCAACAAGAATAACGCCCGCGGCAAATGGGAGAGAGGCGGCCGCTCCGGTTTTAGTAAAGTAGTTCAGAGCGAAGTTTATGGGGATCTCAAGCAGCAGCGTTACAAGAATACCTATAACGCCTGCTCCAAGCCCTATGGTTACGGTTTCGGCGTTGAACACGCTCGAAATATCCTTCTTTGATGCTCCGATACTTCTGAGAATACCTATCTCCTTTGTTCGTTCAAGAACCGAGGTATAGGTTATAATTCCTATCATTACAGACGAAACAACAAGAGAAATGGCAACAAAGGCTATAAGAACATAGGTAACTATTTTAAGAATATTGGTTATGCTGCTCATAAGAAGGCCGATATAATCGGTTATCGTTACCGTGTAGCCCTTGTAGCCAAGCTCTATCATCTGCTCGTTATAATAATCAACAAGCTCGTTTATCTTATCCTTGTTTTCAAAGCTCATAGGATAGAGATAAATTGAGGTTGGTTTGTCCTCTTCGGAATATCCAAGAAGAGAATAGGTGTTTTCAAGCGAGCACTGGGCATTAAGAGTGTCAATATATGCCTGTTTTATTGCGAGAACCTGTTCATCATCGAGATAGCCTTCAATTATTTTCTTTTGAAGCTCGCTCATATCGGTAAAATCGATAAAATCGGTTATATCAAAATTGAGAATGTCTATCTGGCTGAGATCTATATCCTCGATCATACTCATAAACGGAGTGAGATTGAGAAGCGAAAAGTCGATTATGCTCAGATCAACGTCGGCAAGGCTGAAATCGTTGACCGTGAGGTCTGAAAATTCAAGCCCGGTTATAATGTCGTGAGTTGTGTCGGAAATCTGCTGCTGAACGGGAACGGAAGCCTCCGTCTGGCTGAGGGCATAGTCCATAAGAGCCTCTGTATAGCCTATGCTGCCGGTGCCGACGCTCATAACATTTTTTTCATCCGGACGGAGAATACCAACGATATTGATATCAACTCCCTCTTCGGCTATGAGCTGCTTAACATACATTGTGTTTGCTCTGTAATCCGTCCAGAGGCCTGTTTCATCGTCTTTAACAAAATACTGATAATTGAGAAGAAGCTTAAACTTTCTGTTTATAATATCTTCAAACGAATAGCTGGTTATTTCGGTTGAATCAATTTCTCCGCCGTTTGCAAGCAAACTCATCATACTGCTCATAAACTCATCCTGGTTTCTGAGACCGAGAGCATACATTATCATTTCGTTTACTTCATTGTTTTTATCAACAATGAGAACAACCTCGTTAAACGCCTGCGGGAGGCGGCCGTAAATTATATCATACTGCTTTGAAATAAGGTCATTATCGCCTATGAGCTGCATCCAGGTGTCGGCGGCGGAGGAGGTGAACATTTTGGACATGGAGTTTGTCATAGTTGATGAACCGCCCATAGAATCCATCATCGTGGACATAATAGTGTTGGGGTTTACCTGAATAACGCCTTCGGAGGTGTCCGCAAGGTAAATATTAAGCGGCGTTTCATATTTATACTGAATATCGTTGCACAGCTCGTCAAATGTCTGCCGGTTATCTTCAATATACTTTCTGAAGCTCTTTAAGTTGTTTGAGGTAGCCTGCGAAACAAAGGTGGTTATCATTTCGCTGAAGGTGTTGTTAACGTAAATCGCGTCAAGCTCGTGGTTTGTTTCCATTATATCCTTCGACATATCCGTAAACGCGGACATAACGGAATCAAAGTCAATTGCCTCTCTTTCAATGGACACAGGCAGAGCAAGAAGAAGATCGTTTTGCACTTTATCTATATACCTCTCAATTCCGTTTGAAAGTGCAAGAACAAGGGCGATGCCTATAATTCCTATGCTGCCGGCGAAGGCGGTCAGGAAGGTGCGTCCTTTTTTGGTGGTGAGGTTGCGAAGGCTCAGCCCGAAGGCGGTGCGGCTGGACATCGAGGGCTTTTTGCCCTTTGCGCGCTCGCGCTCGGCGCTCTCCTTTTCGTTTTCAAAGTCATCCTCTGTAGGTTCAAAGGGGTCGGTATCGCCTATGATATTTCCGTCAAGGCAGCTTATGATTCTTGTTGAATACTGCTTTGCAAGGTCGGGATTGTGGGTTACCATAATAACAAGCTTATCCCCTGCAACCTCTTTAAGCAGCTCCATAATCTGAACGCTGGTTTCGGTGTCAAGCGCGCCGGTGGGCTCGTCGGCAAGGATGATATCCGGATTGTTTACAAGAGCTCTGGCTATTGCAACCCTCTGCATCTGACCTCCGGACATCTGAGAAGGACGCTTATTGAGCTGCTCTTCAAGACCGACTCTTTTAAGAGCCTCGGCTGCCCTGGCTCTTCTCTCCTTTTTTGAAACGCCCGAGAGAGTGAGGGCGAGCTCAACGTTTGAAAGAACCGTTTGATGGGGGATGAGGTTATAGGTCTGGAAAACAAAGCCTATTGAATGGTTGCGATATGTGTCCCAGTCGGCATCGGTGAATTCCTTGGTGGATTTGCCGTTTATTATAAGGTCGCCATCGGTGTATTTATCAAGACCGCCTATAATATTGAGCATAGTTGTTTTTCCGCAGCCGGAGGGGCCGAGAATTGAAACGAACTCGTTCTCTCTGAAATTTATGTTTATTCCCTTCAGAGCCCGAACGGTGGTATCGCCCGTCGGGTAATCTTTAACTATATCCTTTAATATCAGCATTTCATTTTCCCTCCCGTTTAGTTTTGATTTGCTGCTTTATAAGCTCTTTTTCTCTCTTCTTTTTGAGCTTTTTATGCTTTTTCCGCTCGCGGTAAGCTCCTATATCCACCCTTGAAAGACCAACGCTCAAAACAACTATAAGAACAACGATAATTATAATTGCGGCTGTTAAATTTCTGCGGGTGTTATTTTCCCTTGCAGCATAGATTATGGTTGGAATATTATCATCCGTAACCTCCTGCTCGCGCTTCGGAGTTTCGGCAAACAGCAGGTTATAGAGCCATTCTATTGTTTCATCGGTTGTCATAGCAGCAAGCTGCTCAGTGACCTTTCCGGTGTACATAGCAAACATATCGCCCTCCTGACTGCCGTCCGCACTCATAAGAGAAGAGAGGGTGAAAGAGTTTTCCCCGTTCGAAAGGGAGCCCAAAACAAATCTCAAAACGGTTATGAGAACCGCAGGAGCGTCGGAAACGATATAAGTGTAATTCTGGAAGCCGCCGTTATAGGTGCGCTTGCTTTCGCGCGTTTCGGCGGTGCCGAGCGAAGATAAAAGGGCTAAATCCGGCTCGGGGAGAGATAAATTAAGCTCAGAGGAGCTTAAAACCCCGTTCATTATTTCAGAGATATCAATATCGGCAACCGCGGTAAGCTCGTTCCCCAAAAGATCCTCCGCGCCTATCGTTTTAAGAAGCACCTTCACGGGATAAAGAAGATTATCAACGCACTTTGAAAGTCCGTCCGAGTTTATAAAATAAACCATATTAGGCAGAATAGCGCAAAGAGTTTCAACGGGCTTTTCGATAAGAGCGTCAAGCAGCGCGGTAACGGGCGTTAAAATATCGGTTATCGCGGCGGAGGTGTTTGCGGTGCTCTTATATTCCGCATAGGTCTTTATGAGCGCCGTGTCGCACCCGAGAGCCTCCAAGAGCGGAATTACTGCAGTGTTATAGCCGTTTGATCCGCTGATCTCAACAGCGCCGAGAACGTTTATTTTTCCCTCGGCAAGAAGAAGGGTTAAAAACGGAGTAAACGGGGTTAAAACGGCTGTTAAAGCCCTGCTGAAGCCCTGCTTATCGCCGTTTGCAAATCCCCAATTTATTGCTGCCGTGTTCAGCTTATCCCAGCTTCCGGCTTTTTTTATGGCATTAGCGGCGGCTGGATAGGAGGACGAAATGCTGTTTGCAACGCCCTCGGGAGAAGCGTCCAGCCCGAGCATTGAAAGAGCCGCGCCGGTCTCATCGGAATATAAAGCGCCGTAAACGCCCTTTATAAGCTCGCTTATAAGCGAATTTGAATAAATGCGGACGGAAAGAATTTGGGAAAGAGTTCCGCTGTCGGTAAATTCGTCAAGAAACTGGTTCAGAGTGCCGTCTATTTCGCTCAGCATCTTTTCATAGTTTTCCCTTGTGAGATTTGCGGTAAACTGAACCTCGCCGGCAGTATATTCCGGATAGCTCCACATATATTCGAGAACAGTATCGGACGCGGTAAGGCTTAAAAGGTCAACTATCATCTTTATTATTGAATCCGTATCTCTTGCAAGAAATCTGCTTAAAACATCCCCTGCTCCGGAAAGATCCTGCCCGGTAAGCTCCGAAAGGCTGTCGGCATTGAGCTTAACGGCGTCAATAAGATAACGCATTATAACAATAAAGGACTGATACTTGTTTGTTATATACTCACCGTTTGCAAAAGAAGTGCACTGAGAAAATGCCGCAAGATCAATTTCAGGCAGCTTAAGCTCAGTCCCCTCTCCGAGGAAGGACGACATATCCATATCTTCCAAAAGCGCGGTGAGATCTGAGGAAGATGAAAACGCATCAAGATTTTCCAAAAGCTGATCTACGCCCGAAAGAGAGAATATCGCAACTCTTATCTTCATAGGCTCCAAAAGGGTTTTAAGAGCGCTGCTCAGCCCGTCATTTTCAAGAAAATACGCAATGCTCGGCAGATAAAGGCTCAAATTATTAACCGGATCGGCAATAATATTGTCAACCGCATCAAAGAGCATTGAAATGGTGTTTATTATCATCGCTTTTCTGTTTTGCTGAGCGGCGGCGGTAAACTCGCTCTGAGTCATTATACGCGGCGCGCCTACTGCCCTTAATATCTGGATAACGGCGTTTTCATAGCCGTTTGCACCCTGAACAGACACAAACAGGTTCATTCTGTAGGTTCCCGAGCAGAGAAGGGTAAACAAAAGTTCATTCAGCGGAGAGAGCATCGAAGCAAGGGCGTCCTCAAAGCCCTGTTTGCTCCCAACGTTCCACGAAGGAGAAAATTCTCCCGCAAAAACCTCTTCCCAGGTTGACTTGTTTTGGAGAGCCGCCTGAACCTCGGGATATGATGAAAGACCCGCCATAACGCCCGAGACCGAGAGATCAACTCCCAAGGTTGAAAGAGTTGAGGCCTGCTCGGAAAATGCGGAATAGACGGACTTAAAGATACCGTTGAGTGTTTCGTCCGAAAACAGGGTTTCATAGATTTTTGAACCTAAATCGGCTGTATCCTCGCTTATGGACATCAGCTTTTCAATGACCAAGGCAACCTTGGGCATAACAGAGGCTATCTGCTCTTCGCTAACGCCCTCGGGCATTGTAAACGCAAGAGCTCCCTGCGAAAAGCAGCCCAAAAGCATTATCGAGCTGAGTATAACAGCTATATATTTTTTTATCTTATTCATCAGAGCCTCCTGAAGTCAGCGCCGTTCCCGACATAAGTATGGCTATTGCCGCATCTGTAAGCGGACGGCGGATTTCATTGATTCCGTAGGGCTTTCCGAAAAGGATGGCGTCGGAACAAACGGAACCCACCATATCAACAGCTAAGTATATCTTTTTGTTTATATCATCCTCGCTCAGTCCGAGCTGAACAAATCTTTGAATAATACCGCTATATATATTTTCAACCTCATCGTCATAAAAACGGGGAAAATCCCTGAGGCACGACGATATATTTTTTGTTAAAACAGCAAGAGCCTCTTTCTGCTCTATGAGAAAATCTATAAAAAGACCTATAAATTCGCGGCTCAGTTCAAAAATATCATCCGAATCGGACATACGCTCCTCAAATTTTTTGAGCAACACCTTCATACTTTCGGAGCTTTTAAGAAAAATGAGCTGCTCAATGAGGTCGCTTTTATCCTTGAAATATAAATAAAATGTGCCTCTTGCTATGCCGGCGGACTTAACTATATCGTCCACCGCCGTATTATATATGTTTTTTGATTTAACTATCTGATATGCGCTCTCAATTATTTTACGTTTCTTTTCGAGCTTTTTATTCTGATTTGCGGGCATTATCGCACCTTCTGAAAAAAAATACTTAAAAATAACTTAAAAAAAATGACACAGTGTCATTTTTCCTATTCTACGGATATATTAGCAGAAAAATGACAATGTGTCAATGTTTTTTTGAATTTTATCTTTAATTGACAATTACGCCAATAATAATCATTTGCTTTTGTGCAAATTTTCTATTTTTTCTCGTGAACGTCAAGCTGCGGGAACGGAATAGTTATGCCCTTTTCGTCAAAGGCGTATTTAACGTCCCTGTAAAGGTCAAAATATACGCTCCAGTAGTCGTCCGTTTTACACCACGCCCTAACGGTGTATTCAAGCGCGCTGTCCTTATGCCCGGAAACGCGGGCAAAGGGAGCCGGGTCTTTGAGAATAAGCTCATTTCTGTCGCAAACTGAAAGAAGGGTGTTTTCAACTGTTTTAACGTCGTCGGAATAGGCGGCGGTGAATGTCAGGTCAACTCTTCTGAGGTCGAGCGCGGTAACGTTCGTTACGGTGGCATTGGAGATGGTTGAATTGGGTATGATAACTATCTTATTGTCGATAGTTTGAACTTTTGTATTGAATATGCCTATCTCGGTAACGGTTCCCGAAATATCTCCCTCGATTATAAAATCGCCAACCTTGAAGGGCTTAACTAAAAGCAAAACAAAACCGCCGGCAATATTTGTAAGCGAGCCTTGCAGGGCAAGACCGACGGCAAGACCGCAGGAACCCACAACGGTTATGATGGATGTCATAGGAACGCCGAGAATTGAGAGGGCAACGATGCCTATGAGAATTTTAGTTGAGATGCTTATAATGTTCTTTATAAAAACTGCGGCGGACGGGTCGAGCTTGCCCATGGCCTTTGAGCTTACAAGCTTTTTGGTGAGGAAGTTTATAATTTTAAAGCCAATTATAAGGAGCAGCAGGGCAATTATGAGCTTGCCTCCGTATGTAACAGCAAACTCCTCAAGCATAGTCCAGAGCTTTTGAACATATTGGCTCACCTCTTCTGTTGAGGTTGGAAATTCATAGAGCGCGCTCAGCGAATCTTCTAATTCTTCGGCGATATCGGCTTCTAAAAGCATAAGTATTTCTCCTTTTTTTAATTATCCTATCCTATTTGGCGTTAATTGTCAATAAAATTTACAATTTATGGATAGACTGACGCAAACAGAAATGATATTATATACCAAAAGAAATCGGAGGAACGCTTATGGATATTATGGATTTAGCTTCAAAGGCGATAAAAAAAGTTTCTTCATCCTACGGCAAAAAGATTCAGAAGACCGTTATAAAGCAGGATATAACAAGAAACAGCGCCGTTATAATAAATGGAGAAAAATATTCGCTCGGCTTTTCAAGGGACGAAATAATGCCTGATCTTTCATCCGGCAAGACTTATTATATCGCCGGACACGGCTCCGGGCATAAGATGGAGGACGTTAAAACCCCCGTTTACATCCACGCCGTTTGGATAGACTGCGGGAAAAACGAGGGTATACTTTGGCTGAGCGCAGATATCATAGGGCTCACAAATACTGAAGTTAACATAATAAGAAACCGCATAAGCTCATCAAAAATAATAAAGGGGTTGAAGAGCGTTAATTTCAGCTGCACTCACTCCCATTCCGGAATAGACACGGTGGGTTACTGGGGAAAGCCGTTTTTGAGCATACCCTCAAACGGAAAAGCCCCCGACTATATGGAAATGCTCTTTGAAAAGGCAAAAAAGGTCAGCGAGGAGGCATACTTAAATAAAAAGGAAGGCAGGCTCTTCTCGGGAAGAGCTGCCGTTCCGGGAGGTCTTTTCACCAAAAGAAAATTCTCTGATAAACACGAAATTTTAACCCGACTGCGCTTTGTCCCGGACGACGGGAGCGATGAAACCTGGCTTATTAACGTTGGAGCGCACCCGAACACCCTCGGCGGAAATAACCGTTCCCTCTCGGGAGAATATCCCTACTTTATGAGAAACGAAATAAAGGAGCGTACCGGCGCGAACGTCCTATTCGGAATAGGCGCCCTGGGCGGAATGGACGCTGCAAAGCTTGACGATAACGATTTATGGAACGCCGTTTATCTTCAGGGAAAAATGTTTGCTCAGGCCGCTATCGACATAGAGGACGAAAGAGAGCTCGACCCGGAAATCAAATTCATAAAGCGCAGCTTTTATCTGCCTGTTGACAATAATGTTCTGGCATTTCTTGCAATTCTCGGCACCATGAGCTTTACTCCCTTCCCCGATAAAACGAGCGAAACAGGTCTTTCAACAAAGACGGAAATGACTTATATGACTTTAGGAGATCAGAAGCTGCTGTTTTTACCCGGAGAGAGCTTTGTTTCAACCGTTTACGGGGGCTATTCGGACGCAGAAACCTCCGCGACCGGCGAGGGCGAAGAGATAAACGCCCGTCCGCTTGCCGAAATAGCGGGAGATCCCGAAATTATAGTTTACGGCATAACAAACGATATGACCGGCTACTGCGTTGACAAAAACAACTTCATATTAAACCCCACTCAGCCTTATCTGAACACCGCTAACGACCGCTTTAACGATCGGCATTACCACGAAACAAACTCTATGGGGCCGAGGACCCAGGAGGTTATTGCAAAGACGTTTAAAGAGGTAGTTGAGGACTTTAAATAATGTTTTATCGGAACCTGTTTTAATTCGGGATCTCGGAAAAACCGCAAACGATTTTTGATCATATTATTTATAATGCCGACCGCAGATCCCAAAACTCCGCTCTTCACTCTCAACCTTCCACACTAAAACGACCCGAATGGGCACTTCCTTATGTGAAGTGCC
>JAFLUL010000083.1 GCA_022508845.1 Oscillospiraceae bacterium
AATCGTGCCTTTTTTAAGGCCGTCAAATGCGGTTGCATCGTCCTTATAGGATACGATAACGAGATTCTCGTCGTTTGTTGCATAGACCTTTTTTGCCTTGCCTTCATAGAGCTGTACAGTTTTTTCCATTTTTTTATCCTCCGTTAAATAAATTACTTATTAAATTTTGCCGCTATTTCGGCATCCTTCAAAAGAACGTTTTCAGCGTCCTTAATTCGCTTTTCATTCAGCCTTTTTGCAAGCTCTTCATCGCTTACCGACAAAATTTCGGCGCATAATAAAGCGGCATTGACTGCTCCGTTTACTCCGACGGTCGCAACCGGTATGCCGGGTGGCATCATAACCGTGGATAACAGCGCGTCAATGCCGTCAAGGTTTGAGCTGCTGCAGGGTATGCCGATAACGGGAAGGGTGGTGTTTGCCGCTATGGCTCCTGCGAGGTGCGCCGCCATCCCGGCGGCCGCAATAATTGCGCCGAAGCCCGCGCCCCTTGCTCCGAGGGCAAAATCTCTTGCTTCATTCGGCGTTCTGTGGGCGGAAAACACGTGCACTTCAAAGGGTATGTCAAGTTGAGCGAGCGTGTTTATAGCCTTCTCAACAACGGGCAAATCGCTTGCGCTGCCCATTATTATTCCAACTTTTTTCATAAAACTTCCTCCAAAAATAAAAAAGGACGCACTTTCACAAATTGCTGAAAGGTGTGCCCAGACGGTCGGCGAATAATTTTTCTGCTCCTCTGCGGTGCTCCGCTTTTTGTCCGTCGGTCACAGAAAAATTTTTTTCCTTGTACGGCTATTATTTTACTACATTCCCATCTTCGGTGTCAAGAGATTTTTAATACCTTTGATTATAAAAAAAGCACGGTTTATTAAAGAAAAATTTGACAATAATAACTATAATATGATAAATTATCCTTAACAGAGGAGCCGAGTTATGAAAATAGCGTTTTTTGACACAAAGGATTACGATATTCCCGCTTTTAAGAAGTATGGCCAAGAAAACAAAATTGAGTTCAGATTTTTTGAAACAAGGCTGACTGCCGAAACCGCCTCTCTTGCAAGGGGCTGCTATGGCGTTTGCGTTTTTGTTAACGACACTCTGAACGCCGAGGTTATAGACATCCTTAAAGAACTCGGAGTTAAAATTATTGCTCTCAGATGCGCGGGATATAATAACGTTGACGTAAAATACGCCTACGACAAAATTCACATTGTCCGCGTTCCCGCTTATTCGCCCTATGCCGTTGCCGAGCATGCTGCCGCGCTGCTGCTTACGAGCGTAAGGAGGGTGCATAAGGCATATAACCGCACAAGGGAATTTAATTTTTCGCTGAGCGGACTTACCGGCTTTGATCTGCACGGCAAAACAATGGGCGTTGTTGGCACCGGAAAGATAGGCAGGATATTTATTGATATCTGCAAAGGCTTTGGAATGAACATCATAGCCTACGATAAGTTTCCCGCCGAAAACAGCGGCATAAACTATGTTTCCCTTCCCGAGCTGTTCAGGGAAAGCGATATTATTTCTTTTCACTGTCCGCTTACAGAGGAGACGTTTCATCTTATAAATTCCGAGAGCGTAAAAACTCTTAAAAGGGGCGTTATTCTCATAAACACCTCCCGCGGGGCGATAATTGATTCAGCCGCCCTTATAGAAGGCATAAAGGGGCGCAGAATAGGAGCCGCCTGCCTCGATGTTTACGAGGAGGAGAGCGATATATTTTTTAACGACTTTTCCGGACATATCGTTGACGACGATACTCTCGCGCGCCTGATTTCGCTTCCGAACGTTATAGTTACTTCGCATCAGGCATTTTTAACCTCCGAGGCTCTTGAAAACATTGCCGAAACAACCGTTAACAATTTGCTGGAATTCAAAAAGGACGGTTTTTCTCAAAACGAGCTGTGCTATCGCTGCGGCAATGTTGAGACCTGCATAAGGAACAGGAAGGAAAAGTGTTTTTAACTGAACAGCCTGTTGATAATCGTAATCAACACCAGATCGGAATTCGGAATTAAATGAACCTGCGGTCGGCATTTTAAATTATGATCAAAAATCGCTTGCGATTTTCACGAAATTCCGAATTCCGGATTCCGAATCAGACAAGAAAGGATGATTTTATTTGCGGGCGTTTTCAAAGCTTCACCCGATAACTCTTTTTACATATTTTTTGATCATTCTGCTTTTTTCAATGCTTATAAGGAACCCCGTTACGGTGAGCCTTTCTCTTTTCGGGGGCGCAGCGTTTTGCTCTGCTCTTACGGATAAAAACGAGAAAATAAGCGATATAAAATTTTATTTGCCGCTCGGCGTTCTTATAGCGCTTACCAACCCGCTGTTTTCCCACAACGGAAAAACTCCGCTGTTTTTCTTAAACGGCAATCCGATAACTTCGGAGGCTGTATGGTACGGCATATTTCTCTCTCTTATGATAACTGCCGTTATGCTCTGGAGCAAGGGTTATTCAAAGACGGTAACGAGCGAAAAATTTTTATATATTTTCGGCAGAGCCGTTCCCGAAACCGCACTTATTCTCAGCGTTTCGCTCGGGTATGTTCCTAAAATGAAGCGGCAGGCAAAAAAGATAAAGGACGCTCAGAAAACTCTGGGGCTTTATTCCAAAGGCTCATTCACCGACAATATTATAAGTTCCGTAAAGGTTTTTTCGGCCCTCATAGGCTGGTCGCTTGAAAACGCCGCCGAGACGGGAAAAAATATGAAGGCGAGGGGCTGGGGATATAAAAAGAGAACGAGCTTTTATATTTTTAAGTTTCGCCCCGCCGACGCTCTCATAATTATCCTTTCCCTTCTTTTTTCGGCGGTTACGCTTGCGGGTGTTTTTACCGGCGGACTCAGCTTTTCGTTTTATCCCGGGATAAGCTCTTTGCGGCTTGATTTTGTTTCTGTTTCGGCGTATGTATGCTTTGCACTGCTTACACTTATGCCTTTCTTTATTGAATCGGAGGAAAATATCAGATGGAACTGCTTAAGGTCAGGGATTTAAGCTTTACTTATCCGGGGGCGGCGGAAAAGTCGCTTGACAATATAAGCCTTTCGATTGAAAAGGGCGGGTTTTACCTGCTTTGCGGCTATACGGGCAGCGGAAAAACAACTCTTCTTCGTATGCTTAAACCCGAAAAAACTCCATTTGGAGAAAAAAGCGGCGAAATAATTTATTCGGATGCGTTCGGAAAAAAGCCGTCGCCCTTTGATATAGGCTTTGTTGCGCAGGATCCCGATGAGCAGATAGCTGCCGATAAGGTTTCGGGGGAGCTTGCGTTCGGGCTTGAAAATATGGGGCTTTCGCAGATGGAAATTCACCTTAAAACGGGCGAGGCGGCAAGCTATTTCGGCATTGCCGATAAATTTAACCGTACAGCAGCGTCGCTTTCGGGCGGCGAAAAGCAGCTTTTGGCTCTTGCCGGTGCGGTTGTTACAAATCCGAAGCTCCTCATTCTTGACGAGCCCACCTCCCAGCTCGACCCCATAACCGCAGTAAATTTTATTGAGACCGTAAAGCGGTTAAACCGCGATTTCGGAATAACAGTTATTTTGGCCGAACACAGGCTTGAGGATATTTTTTCGCTCAGCGGCAGAGTAATAGCTATGGATAAGGGGCGTTTGATCGCCTGCGACACTCCGAAGGCAGTTTGCGAAAAACTGAAGGACAGCCGCCTTTTTATGGGCTTTCCGTCGAGCGCGAGGATATGGAGGGAAATAAACACCCGCTTGCCCTGTCCGATAAATGTTAAAGAGGGCAAGGCATATATAAAGGAAATTTTAGGGGACGAAATTATAGAGTATGTTCCCGAAAAAACCGAAAAAAACGATTCACCGGAGGCTCTGAGAGTTAAGGGGGTTTGGTTCAGGTACGAAAAAGACCTTCCTGATGTTCTCAAGGATTTTTCGCTCACAGTTAAAAAGGGAGAGATTTTCGGTATTCTCGGCTCAAACGGCGTTGGAAAAACAACTCTTCTGAGCGTTCTTTCGGGGCTTATAAGGCCTTATAAGGGAAAAATAAAGATTTTCGGAAGGGACATAAAGGACTATAAGCGAGGCTCGCTGTATAAAAACTGCGTTTCGCTTCTTCCTCAGGACACAAAAACCGTTTTTATTAAGAGCAGTGTTAAAGAGGATTTTGAGGATATTCTTATGAATTCCGGCTGCAAAAAGGATGAGGCGGCAAAAAAAGCCCTCGAGATTGCCGAGAGCTTTAATATATCGGGGCTTCTTAAAAAAAATCCCTATGACCTTTCGGGCGGCGAGCGTCAGAAATGCGCCCTTATAAAGCTATTGCTGACCGGGCCCGAGATAATTATGCTTGACGAACCCACAAAGGGACTTGACGCTTATTCAAAGGCGGAGCTTAAAGAGATTTTAAACAGGTTAAAGGACGAGGGAAAGACGGTTATTATCGTTACCCACGATATTGAGTTCGCGGCTGACGTTTCAAGCAGAAACGCCCTTCTCTTTGACGGAGAGCTGATTTCCGACGGAGAGCCGGGGGAATTTTTCGCATCTAATATATTTTACACCACCGCCGCCCGCAGAATAGCGGGGGACAGCGTTAAAAACGCTGTGAGAAACGCCGAAGTTTCGCAGGCGGTAAACGGGTTTATAAACAAAAATTATGGATAAAAAAATAATTTCATACTTTATAATTGTTTTCGGAGTTATCGCCGCGCTGCTTCTCGGAAACACTGTTTTTGCTTCCGTTAAATACGTTTGGTTTATCGCAGCGGTTTCGGCTTTGTCGGTTATAGCTTTCATAATAAGCTTTGAAAAAAAAGAACACAGCGCAACCTATTTGCTGCTGATAGCAGCTTTAACGGCTCTTTCGGTTATGGGAAGGCTGCTCTTTGCGGCGATTCCGGCGTTTAAGCCGGTTTCGGCGATGGTTGTTATAACCGCGATATATTTCGGCCCCGAGGCGGGATTTTTAACCGGTGCTTTATCGGCTCTCATATCAAATTTTTATTTCGGGCAGGGGCCGTGGACAGTGTTTCAGATGGCGGCGTGGGGCTTTATAGGCTTTTTTGCAGGGCTTATTCGCGGCAAACTGAAAAACAGCAGGCTGATGCTCGCCTTAGCAGGAGCGGTTTCGGGCGTTATGTATTCGCTTTTAATGGACGTTTGGAGCGCGGTTTTTGCCGACGGAACCGTTTTATGGAGCAGATATATTGCTCTCGTTGTCTCCTCCGCCCCGTTTACAGCGATATACGCGGTTTCAACCGCGGTTTTCCTGCTTTTGCTTCAAAAGCCGATAGGCAGAATTCTTCAGAGATTAAAGGATAAATACGGATTATAGATATGGCAGTAAAAAAAGTCAGTTTTGAAGAGGCATACGATCTTTTGACAAAAAATAAAAATATCCTTCTCTTCGACGTAAGGGAAGAGGAGGAATATATAACGGGGCACGCCATTAACGCGGAGCTCTTTACTCTTGCAGACATAAACGCTGACAGCGCGGGGGAGATGATACCGTCAAAGGACACCCCGGTTATGGTGTATTGCCGCTCGGGCGCAAGAAGCTCAGCCGCCGCCGGAAAGCTCAGCGCGCTCGGATATGAAACGGTTTACGATATAGGTTCTCTTATCGGCTGGCCCTACGGCCTTGTTTGACCGCTGAAAAAGATTTCGGGAAAGATTTTTGTTTCGGATAAAAAGCGGCGGTCAACTCCGGAAATTATCATAATTTCGGTGAGCTTTATTCCGACAGAAAGAAGAGCTTTTCTTATTTCAAACGAAAAATCCAGCTCGTCCTTGCTCGGCGCGAGAATACCGTTTGGGTGGGTAAACGCGATAAAAGCAAAGGCGGAGTAGTCGGATAAAATATCCTTTGTTGCATCAGACAGCATTTCCTCAAAGGTTTTGCCGTCTTTTTTATATATTCTTTGAGTTTTAATGCTGTGCATAGCGTCTAAGGTGACTATCGCAACAACGCTTTTTTCTTCTTCCTTAAGCAGGTCATAAAGATAATTTCTTGCGTCATCGACTGAGAGAAAGTTTGTCCGGTTCGTTTGGCCGTTTATGCAGTCGGAATAATATTTTTTGCATACTGAGCCGAGGATATTCAAAAACATCACGGTGTGTTCTCCCGACTCTTTTACTAAAACCGCCTCGCTGATATCCGCGTTTAAAAGCTTTTCTATCCCTCCGAAGCGATCCAGCAGCTTATGGGACAGCTTGTTTGTGTTTCTTCTGGGGATAACGTTGAAAAGGAGAAGTTCAAGGAGATTGTGATCCTCAAAGGATGAAAGCCCTCCTGCGAGGGCGGTCTTTCTGAGGTTCTCGCGGTGCTTTTGATGGGGTGTTATTGTTCTTTGAGACTTTATCATAGCTTTTCTTCCGATTCCCCGGTTATTATCTTTACTGCTTCGGGAATATGCCTTACGGTGTCGCCGGCGGTCATACTGACCGCGCCGTTTTCCTTTTGCGCAAGTTCTCCCGCAAGCCCGTTTACGAACGCCGCCGAATAAGCGGCAAGAAGAGTGTTTGAATTATAACCGCACAAAGCCGCCAGAATTCCCGAAAGAACGTCTCCGCTGCCCGCCGTTGCCATGCCGGGACAGCCTTTTGAGCAGAGGTAAACCTCTTGTCCGTCGGTTATTACCGTGGTTGGTCCTTTAAGCAGCAATACCGCGCCGGTTTTCTCCGCATAGGTCTTTGCGAGAGCTATCGGAGAATTAAGAATTTCGTCAACCGTATGCCCGCTCAGGCGCGAAAACTCCATATTGTGGGGAGTAAGGATTATTTTTCCGGGAGCGCTTTTTATTGCTTCGGAGGGCATTTTTGAGAGCAGGGTAAGTCCGTCCGCGTCAATTATGAGCGTTCCTGTGAAGTTTTTTAGCAGAAAAGCGAGAAGCCTTTGCGCGCCATCGCCGAGGCCTATCCCCATGCCGAACGCTATTGCCTTAACAGAGCTGATAAGAAGCCTTGCCTCAGTTTCGTTAAAAGCAATATCGCCGCCGCTTTCCGAGAGGGGAAACAGTGTGCTCTCAAGAATATGGGGCATTAAGGCGGCGAGAAGGCTTTTAGGAGCCGCTATCTTTGAAACGCCCGCGCCGGAGCGCATTGCGGCATCAGAGAGAGACGCAAGGAAAATTGCTCCCGCGTATTTTGCCGAGCCGCCGATAAGCGCGATATATCCGTAGGTTGATTTGTTTGAAAAATTTTTTCTCTCGGGAAACGCCTTTTTAGCATCTTCTTTTTCAATCAGATAAAAGGGTTTTTCTATCGGCGGAATGCCTATATCGGCGTTTACCGTTTTTTTTATGCAGTCCTTTGCCGCGTTCAAAAAATGCCCCGGCTTAAATGAGCCTATAGAAACGGTTATGTCGGATATGACGCTTGTTTTTCCCATACCGCTGTTGCCGTTTAAGCCGCTGTTTATATCCGCCGAAACGATAAACGCGTTGCTGAGGTTGATTTTCTCTATGATTTCTTTCGCCTTGCCCGAAACGTCCCCGCTGAATCCGGTGCCGAAAATGCAGTCAACTATCGTATTATAGCCGCAAAACGAAGTGTCTTCTCCGCATAAAAAATGCGCGACGCCTTCGGCAATGCATTTATCAAAATAATATTTCCCGTCCTCTGAAAATTTTTCGGAGATCAAAAAAAGCGAACAGCTTATGCTGTGCTCCTTGAGCAACAAAGCGAGCGCATAGCCGTCGCCGGCATTGTTTCCGCTGCCGCAAACTATAGCAACCGGGCCTTTCCAGCTAACGCTTTCAAATATCCCTCTTGCCGCTCTCAGCATAAGCTCTTTTCCCGCGGTCCCCCCGGAGATGGCGGAGAGATCGCTTTTTCTCATATTTTCAACAGACAGAACCTGTATCATAACTAATTTCCTAATGCCTAATATTATTGTATATAATAATTATATTAAAAAGGCGCAGGAATTGTCAATTATTTATCGCAAAATTTTACCGAATTTATTTGACTTTGGATAAATTATGTATTAAAATTAAACTGTAAAATTATGAAAGGACTGAAAAAAAAGTGAAAAGTAAAAGTTTCAAAAAATTTTTAGCTATCCTTTTAGCACTTGTTCTCACCCTGAGCACTCTCTCCGTTGTGGCAGCTGCCGCAGGCGCGTATACTCCGGTTGAGGACACCTATCTCATTTCCGACACCGAGCGAGCCATTGCTCCGGGCGTTGTTGAAAACAGAGTTGTTGTTAACAACTCCACCGGCACGCAGCAGGAAATGGTTTACGCGGTTACCGTCGATATGTCCGAAAACTCAACCGCAAGTATAATTGCGGGATATGCGGACTATAACGGCGGCACCTGGAAAATGCAGACCGTTAGAGCGCAGGCGGCTGCCGCTGCAAAAAAGAGAAACGTTAATATCGTTGCCGCCGTTAACGCCGATATTTACAATATGCAGACGGGCGAGCCCACCGGCCCCCTTGTTATGAACGGAACCGTTTATAAAGCGGCTATAGGCCATCCCTATTTCGGAATAACAAAGACCGGCGGCGTAGTTATGGGCGATAAGCTCACTCAGGGCGTTTTGGATACGCTCGATGAGTGCGTAGGCGGATTTTATATGCTGCTTGTTAACGGCAAGCGCACCTCCTACGGCAATCAGCGCGACACCTATGTTGCTCCTCACACCGCAGTTGGCTTAAAGGAAAACGGAGATCTTGTTCTCGTTACCATAGACGGCAGAAACTATCCCGTTTCCTCCTCACTTGACAACTATTATTTAACAACCATCCTTCTCGGACTCGGCTGCGTTACGGCATTAAACCTTGACGGCGGCGGTTCTTCAACCTATCTTGCAAAATATGAGGGAACCGATAACCTTGTTCTTGCAAACAACCCTTCCGACGCGGTTGAAAGACAGGTTGCTTCTTCTCTGTTTGTTGTTTCCTCTGCAAAGCCCTCCGGAGAGTTTGACCACGCTTCTTTAACTCCCAACAATGAAGTTTATTCTCCCGGTTCAACAGTTCAGTTTTCCGCAACGGGCGTTGACTCCGCGGCAGGCGCTGCTCCTCTTCCCGCGGACGGAAAATTTGAGCTTGCGGATCCCTCAATGGGAACGATAGATCCCAAAACCGGTATCTTCACCGGCTCAGATAAAGAGGGTACAGTTGAAGTTAATTATGTTTCAGGCGGAAAGACTGTGGGCTCAACAAGCATTGAGCAGAGACATCCCGATGCGTTTTATATACCCAGCGAAGAAGTATCTCTTGACTTTGACGAGACGACCGACTTCGGTCTCAAGGCAAAGTATCAGGACAGAGACGTCAATATTAAGGCAGGCGACATAAACTGGTCGTTGGATATTGAGAGCAGCGACAACACTTCCGAGCCCGCCGGCACCTTCAGCGGTCTCACCTTTACAACCCGTTCAAGCGGCTCGGCAGTTGGAACCGTAACCGCGAAATATGCTTATAATGAGGCTGTTTCGGCTTCGGTTAAGGTCGTTATCGGCGCAGAGCCCGTTATGCTTTACGACTTTGAATATACCGACAGTCAGGAAGAGGCCGAGGCAAGCGGCGGAAGACTTAAGTATA
>JAFLUL010000084.1 GCA_022508845.1 Oscillospiraceae bacterium
ACCTAAATCTTGCGTGTCTGCCAATTCCACCACGGGTGCAATTATTGAGTTTTTTATTCTTTATCCGTGCGAACGGACGCGTTTTTGAATTCCGGCAATTTCAAGCTGCTCGAGCATTCCTATATAAATGCACAGGATGGATAATGTTCCGAAAATCAGAGCAACCGTATAGCGGGCGTTTGAATAGAGCATTATCTGGAAAAAGATAAGAAGCACAAGCAAAACGACAACAAAAAGGGAAATAAGAATGCAGCCGCCCCATAAAACGTATTTAGTTGTTTTTTTAAGCTTTAACGTTCCGGCGGAAATACAGTAAAATACATACGGAATCATTTCAAGCAAAATTATTATCGGATAAGTTTCGCCGGCTCCGACCTCAACATATATGAGCTGCCTTATAAGCGGAGAGATAAAATATACCGTTGAAGGCATAATGAGAATAACGGGCCTGTCCATTGCCATTGTTATGGCATAGCAACCGAAGGTAACGCACGCGGTGAACGGAACGATAACGTCAAAAACAACTTCGAGAACGCTTCTCTTCATAAAAATAAACTGCATAGTTAAAAAAAACATTGCAACAAGAGCGCATATAACGGTGCGCAGCACGTTTTTATGAGAGAATACAAACGCCGGCATTTCACGAATCGGCATATCTTCACGTCCCCTGACCCATTAACCGGCCGTGTCCTTTCTTTTTTTGATAATTAAGTATACACCGATTTTTTATAAAATTCAATAGATTTTTCTTTTTTTGTAATATTTTATAAAAAACAGCGGACACTTTTTTCGGTGAAGCATTATGAAGAAAAATATAAGCTATACAATAAATAAAAGGCCGCTTGCGATTTTTTTGTTTTTTTGCGTTACTCTGTCGGGGCTTACTGTGAGGCTCGCCCGCCTTATGACGGGAGCAAACAGCTTATCCGCCTCATATGCAGATGAAAAGAGCATTACTCTTGATGTTTCGCGCGGGTATATTTACGACAGAAATCTTTATCCTCTTGTTAACAATACCGAAAAAAACATTACAGCAGTTATATTAAATGACATTACGAGAAAATACTTTACCGAAGGTCAGTTTGGCGGCGCAGAAATATCGTCATCCGGGATCATGGTTACGTTTGAGAGCGATAAGGAGCAGGAGGAAACGCTATTTTGCACAAATATTAAAACTGTTTTGAGATATTCCGACGAGTTTCTATGCCCGCATATCATCGGATATATAAACTCTGACGGAAAGGGAGTTTGCGGAATAGAAAAGAGCTTTGATAAAATTCTTTATAATGCTTCGGGGCGAATCGGAGTTAAATACACAGCGAACGCAACAGGGGGAGCGATTGCCGGAACAGGTATAGAAGAGGTGAATGATGGCTATAATAATCCCTCCGGAATAGTTCTGACAATAGATAAGGACATACAGGCAATAACCGAAAACGCGCTGAAAAACTCAGACATAAAAACAGGCGCAGCGGTTGTTTTGAAGGTTGAAACAGGCGAGATCCTTGCCATCTCGAGCATACCGTCATTCAATGTCAATAACCTTGATAAGGCTTTAAGCGATCCTCTGCTCCCCTTTCTGAACAGAGCTTTATCGGCTTATCCCGTTGGCTCCGTTTTTAAGCCGTTTATAGCAGCTGCGGCATTGGAAAACGGCGTCTCTCTGCCCGACAATTATTTTTGCACAGGCAAAACGGATATCGGAAATCTCAGCTTTCGATGCTATAATTCGGTTTCCCACGGTGAGCTTGATATAAACCGGGCGATATGCAAATCCTGCAACAGCTATTTTATTTCTTTAGGTCAGGAAACAGGGGCGGAAAAGCTCCACGGTATCTGCTCGAATTTCGGTTTTGGAAAAGAAATACGCCTAACGGGCGACATAAAATCGGCAGAGGGAAATCTGCCGGACGAAAAATCGCTTTCCTCCCCCGGCGCGCTTGCAAATCTCTGCTTCGGCCAGGGCGACCTTCTTGCAACCCCATTGCAGCTCGCCTCGGCTTTTAACGCGCTCGCCTCAAACGGAATATATAAAGAACCATATATAACAAAAGCGCTTATAAATGAAAACAAAGAGGAATACGCTTACTTTAAAAGCGAAGAGCCCTACAGAGCAGTAAGCGCTGAAACAAGCGAAAAGATAAACTCCGCGCTCAATCTTAATATGCTCGAAGGAACGGGAAAACAGGGAAACAGCGAATTCTTTTCTTCAGCGGGAAAGACCGCCACGGCGCAAACGGGAAAATACGATAGTGACGGAAAAGAAAAGCTCTGCACTTGGTTTTGCGGTTTTTTCCCTTATGAAAGCCCTAAATATACCATTGTTGTTTTCAGCGAAAACGGCTCCTCCGCCTCGGAAGAATGCGCCCCGGTGTTCAAAAGAATTTCAGAGGGAATTTATTTTGCGGGCATAAACGATTAAACAAGCGGAAAATATAAGGATTTATCTTTTTTCATTCGTATAATAGATGAAAACCAAAATACGGAGGTATATATAAATGAAAAAGAAAATCAAACTAATTATTCCGCTTTTTTTACTTACCATTATTATTTTACCCGCCATACTTATACTTTCGGGAAACAGAGCCTTTTCAAAGGGTATAGTTTATATTGACAGAGGAGCGGTTTATTTTTTGGATAAAAATAACAGCCCGATTCTTCCGATAATGCAAAATAAAATCTCGCAGAATCAGTTCAACAAGCTCTCTTCCGGCGACGAGATAATCCTGCTTCACGACGGAATAAATGAATCCTATCCGGGGCAGACAGGGGCGTATTTCATAATTAAAACCGGCAGCGAAAACACTGTTCCGGAAGAGGCAATAAACGAAATACTATCTTTAAAACCCGATGAAAAAGTTTATTCTCCGACCGGGCGTAATGAAACGGACAAAGAGCCTGTTTACGCAACCTGCGGAAACACGCTTACAACAATAATAAAAGACGGCAAAGAATATTCATTTATGTATGATAACAGCGTCTACCTTTTTAATTTATTAGGCAACCTCAGATATGAAGATGATTATATAACCGAAACACCCGAATTCACTGTAAGACTTGAAGACAAAGTTGACTATTATGTAAATCTTACAGAAGGATGGGTTTGCACCACCGAGCCGTCTGAGCTTTTCGGCAGAGATAAAACAGGCGTCTGCACACTGACAGACGCTCAAATACAGTATATCGGATTCATAGTGAACTGTGAGACAGATTAAATCACAGTATTCCGAAGTGTTCAAGTAATGTTTTAAGCCCTATCAAAATGAGGACAACTCCTCCCGCGATACGGGCTTTTTTTTGATATTTTTCGCCGAAGATGCTGCCTATTTTAACACCCGCGGCAGAGAGAATAAAGGTTGTAACGCCTATTATCAAAACGGCTAACCATATATTAACGGTTTCGTCCATTGCAAGCGCAATGCCCGCAGCCAGAGCGTCTATACTTGTTGCTATCGCCATAAGAAGCATTGTTTTAACGCCGAAGGAGGCATCTGCGGGCTTTCCTTCATCGCCGGAAAACGCCTCTTTAAGCATATTGGCTCCGATTATAAGCAGAAGCACAAATGCTATAAGATAATCAACTTTTTCAATATAGCTGTGAAAAGAGGATCCGAGGAAATAGCCTGCAAGCGGCATAAGCGCCTGAAACGCGCCAAACCAGGCGCCTACTAAAACCAGGTGCTTTATTTTAACTTCTTTTACGGCAAGACCCTTGCAAACCGAAACGGCAAATGCATCCATTGAGAGCCCTGCTCCCAGCAATAATATTGATAATAATTCGCCTACGCTCAACGGAGTTCCCTCCTATAATTAAAAAGATTTATTTGTTTTTTCTTTTCGGTAAAGGTTTATTCCCTCTTTCAGCCTGTTTAGCCCGTCTAAACAAACGCTTTTGCCGCAGGCTACGTTCATTCTGAGAAAATGCTCTCCGCCCTTGCCATAATGAGATCCTGCGGATACATAAAGACCTGTGTGTTTGCGGACAAAGGCGGCAACTTCCGAGCTGTCCCCCGAAAGCGCGCTTATGTCTATCCAGAGAAGATAAGTTGCATCCCCTTTAACAACAAAAACTCCGGGGATATTCTCTTTTATATATTCAGCCGAAATTCTTTTATTTTCGGCAATATATTCTCTGAGCTCATCAAGCCATGCTCCTCCCTTCCCGAAGGCGGCTATAGCTGCGGTTGAGGCAAATGAATTTGGCTCGGCAACCTCGTCTGTGTTTAGGGCGCGCCAAACCTTATGCCGCAAAAAAGGATCGGGAACACACACGGCGGCAGTTTGAAGCCCCGCCAGATTAAAAGCCTTTGTTGGGGCTATACAGGTTATGCTAACTTCCCTGTTGGTTTCGCTTACGGATGCAAACGGGATATACTCTTTTCCCGGAGAGGTAAGATCGCAGTGTATTTCATCCGAAATAACTTTAACATTATATTTTTTTGCAAGATTGCCTATTTTCTCTAAGGTGTATCTATCCCATATCTTTCCAACGGGGTTATGAGGATTGCAGAATATCATAAGCGTTGTTTGGGGGTCGGAGAGCTTTTTCTCCAAATCTTCAAAGTCAACAGAATACTCTCCGTTTTCATAGATAAGACGGCTTTCGAGAACACGGCAGCCGTTATTTATTATGCTGTTATAAAAAATATTATACACCGGCGACTGAACAACAACGTTTTCATTCGGAGTTGTAAGCTTTCTTACAACAGATGATATAGCCGGGATAACTCCGGTGCAAAAAATAAGCCAATCGCGCTCCATTAAAAAGTTATGCCTGTTTTTCCACCAACCTATATAAGCGTTATACCAATCATCCGTTAAATCCGCATAGCCGAAAACGCCGTGTTCAAGGCGGATGCGAAAAGCCTCTCTTATTTCGGGCGCAGCCTGAAAATCCATATCCGCCACCCACATCGGAAGCTCATTTTCGGCAACGTCCCATTTAACGGAATCCGTTCCTCTGCGATTTACGGGTGTATCAAAATCGTATACCATTATTTTATTCCTCTATCCATTCGGGATGCGACGACATTTTTTCAATATTATCGCAAATAATTGCGGTTTTCTCGGGATCGATTTTATCTTTTTCAATTATAAGTTCTTTTATAACAGGGGCGCAAATCTTACCCTCAGAAGGATTAAAAACGCTCTCAATAGCGGAGGTTATTTCGGCATCCACCTTGGCGTATTCAAACGCAAGAGTAGTATTAACAAGCTTGCAGTTTTTCATAACGAGGTTATCAATATAGCACATCCCCTGCAGGCTCTCAACCGTACAGTTTATAAGGGTGAGATTTTTGGAATTCCAGCCCAGATATTCGCCGGAAATAAAAGAATCATAAACTGTTACGTTTTCGCTGTTCCAAAAAGCGTCCTTCGTTAAAAGACGGGAATTACGGATCACAGCATTTTTTACTCCGTCAAAGGAATAGTTTCCGTCGAGAGTAAGCCCGTCAATCTCCATATCGGAGCAGTTCATAGCAAAATAATCGCCCTTTGCGGTAACGTTATTAAGCTGAACCTCATTGCAGCTCCACAGGGTTTCCTTTGCGTCCGTTAAAGTAACATCTGTAAGCCTTAATCCGCGGCATCTTCTGAAATTTTTCGGCGCCTGAATAACTGCGCCTTCAACAGAGATATTGTCCGAATACCAAACGCCGGCTCTTGCCGTTTCAAACCAAGTGCAGTTTTTTGCATTTATATCGCGGCAGTACCAAAGAGGATATTTCCATCTGAACATAGAGCCGCTTAGTTCAATACGGCTGCTCTCTTTCAAAGGAGATTCGCCTTCCTCAAAAACGCAGTCTACTATTCTTAGATCGCTTTCGGCGAAAAGAGCGCGCTCGCCCTTAAGATTCTTTTGAACAATTTCTTTCATATTTTTTCTTCCTCTCCATCATTCAGCGTTTTTTTGCTCCGTCTAAAAAGGATGAACAGCTGAAACCGTCCATCCTGAGTGAGTACTTTTCTTCGCTGAAATATGTTTATGAAAAACTGTGGTATAATATCAATCGTCTGCCATTTGCGCCTGCTTAATTTCTTCGTCGGTTATTTCATAGCTTTCACCATGCTTTACCTGGGTCATAACAAGCAGACCGAGAAGGAACATGATCGCGCAGAACAGGAACATATAGTTGTAGTCCTCGTTAAACAGACCTATAACAAGACCGCAGAGGATGGGGCCTGTAACAGAAGCGGACATTGTTGCAGTGTAATAATAGCCTGTAAAGGTGCCTACATACTCTCTTCCGCCTATGGTGAGAACAAGAGGAAGGGTGTTTATGTTTATGCAGCCAACAGCCGCGCCGCCAACAACGAGAGCAACCCAAAGAGCGATCCAGGTGAAGGTGTTAACAGAACCGTCGGCAGACTTCGGAAGAAGCTGAGAGATTGCAAGATAGATGGCGAACATAACAACAATTCCGAAAAGGCCTATCATTATGGTCTTTTTTCTGCCGAGCTTTCTGCCCATTACTCCGGCGGGAATACCGAAGGCTGCAAGAGATACGGCAAAGACCGCCATCATCAGAGTTGAATAAATAGGAGCAACTCCGAGAGTTGAATTTGCAAAGTTTGTAAAGTTCGGAATAATAGCTTCAGAAGCGTTGTTTATAAGGAAGAGAGCGGCAAGCATAACAAAGAGACTTCTTTTTTCTTCTTTTGAAAGAGGAAGATTCTTTATTTTTATCTTTGCCTTTTTTTCGCCTTCGCTATTATCAACCTCAACGTTTGCAGAGAGATCATACTTCTTATTCTTTTTATAGAAGCCGTAAAGCACTATCATACAGAGTATGGAGATAACGGCGGTAACAACGAATACGGGAGTATAGTTTACGTGCTGCGGATTTCCGAGAGCGTCAAGGATACGGTTGCCCTCGCTGTCAATTATCTCGCCGAGATCGTTTGTTGTTGCTTTGAGCGCGGCGCTCATCTGATCGAAGCCGAAAATACCAACAAGAACTGCGGCTATTGTTCCGACAACAAAGCCAACCATCTGACCGATTCCGCCTAAAATATTGATAACGGCGTTTGCGTCACTCTGAAGAGCAGATGGAGTGAAGTCCGGCATAAGCGAAACAACGGGAGAACGCCAAACGGACATTAAGAAGTTAAAGCAAATGATAACGCTCATCATCAGCAGTATGCTAAGCCCCACCGTTTTAACGGTTGCCGCAACGGGAATAAAGCAGAAAAACAGAGCGCATATGGGCTGGCAGATGAGAATATATGGCATTCTTTTGCCGAGCTTTGATTTGGTTGTATCGCTCTTTTTGCCGAAATAAGGCTGGAATACAACACCGAAAATATTATCAATTGTCATAATAGCGTTAACTATAAGAGCAACGGATATCCAGCCCAGCCAGCTATGTTCGTTTATAAACTGAACAAACGCGCTGTTCCCGGCGAAAACCTCGGTGAGCTTTCCCTTTAATATAACGGGAACATAGGAATTATAAACCGACCAGAGAAGCATACAGCCCATAAAGCCGAAGCCGATAAGCGCGGTTCTGCCGTAATTCAGTTTGCCTTTTGTATCTTTAGACATAAGTTTCTCCTTGTTAAAAAGAGTCGGAAAATTTTCCGCTTTTTTAATTATAACAGTTTGGTACAAGTATTTCAATATAAAAATATTAAAATATATTTAAGAAACAAGAAAAAACTGCCGATAATTTTTTATCGGCAGTAAAAAATAATTTTATTTAGCGTAAGCGCCAACCTGGAGCATATAATCGCCTATTTGCGCGCCGAACTCGGGAGCGCCTTCCATTATAAGCTTACCCTCGCGAACGGAGGCGAGCATATCATCTATGGACATCAGTATGCCCAAAGCGGAATCAAGGTTATTAAAGCGCATTGTAAAGAACGGCATTGCTCTCTTATAAACGCCCTTGCCCGCCTTGGTTTTTCCTGCCTTAACGCGGATATAAGCGGAAACGCTCTCTTCGCCGTCGACCTTCCAGGCGTAAACCCTGTCGGGGCTCTTAAGCGCCCATTCGTGGATAGCCTCGTGACCCTGCTTATTGAGGGTGCTTATGCCGACGCTGAGAAGATAGAAATAGCATTTAACAAGCAGTCTTTTGGTGTCCTCATCCTCGGGAGGAGTTTCCATACCGAGGAGCGACGCCATTTTCAGAAGCGCCATCATAAACACGCCGAACTCATAAATAAAATTAACTCCGTGCATTTTCGGGAGAGTTGCGGGGCCTATCTTGCCCTTAAAGAACGCGTTCATAGCCTCAACGCTCTTGAATTCAAGCTCAACATATTTCTGTTTTCCGAGCCTGTGGGCAACCTTATCGGCATGAACAAGCCATTCATCGCCGTTTACAACAAAATGAGTTGCCCATTTGCCGTTCGGAGCATCGGGGTCGTCACAGCTCACCTGATAAACGCAGTGAACATTTTTAAACTTGGATTTAAGAGACGGTATATCCGCAACAATGGTTTTAAGCAGAGGAAGCGCGCCGCAAAGGAAAATTTTATTGGTATAAATAGCTTCAGAAGCCATAATTCAATCTCCTTTCAGCCTTATACTTCGTCGTCCCAGTCATCGTCAAGCTCAAAGTCGGCCTTCATAACTTCTCTGACAGCATTTATTATGCCGTTTGCGTCTATGCCGAGAACATTCATAATATCCTCGTGAAGTCCTATGGGAGCAAACTTATCGGGTACGCCGAGCTTTTTGAATGCACAGCCCTTGCCGGACTCAACAACAACTTCGGCAACCGCAGAGCCGAGACCGCCCATAATATTATGGTCTTCAACTGTGATTATACGGCGGGTGTCCATAACAGCCTTAACTATAGCGTCGCGGTCAATGGGCTTAATGGTGTGCATATCAAGAACTCTTATCTTCAGTCCGTCTGCCTTCTCAAGGAAATCGGCTGCCTGGTTAGCCTGGAATACGCACGAACCGCAGGCGATTATGGTGAGATCGGTGCCCTCTCTTACGGTTACTGCTTTGCCGATTTCAAAGCCGTAGTCACGGGTGTTATAGAGGGTGTTATCAAAGCCTCTGTTTATTCTGATATAGAATGGGCCGGGAGTGTTATATGCCGCCATAACAGCGTTATAGGTCTCAACTCCGTCCGCGGGGCAGATAACGGTGAGGTTTGGAAGAGCTCTCGTTACGGCAAGGTCGGTTATAGCGTGATGTGTGCTTCCCGCCTGACCGAAGGAGGTGCCTGAATGGGTTGCGATAACCTTGGCGTTTACATTCTGATAGCAAAGATCGGTTGAGAGCTGATCAGCCGAACGCAGGGAGGCAAACTGAGAAAAAGTTGAAAGGAACGGAACAAGTCCTGCCTTTGCCATACCTGCTGCAATACCGAACATATTCTGCTCAGCTATACCAACATTAAAGAAGCGATCCGGGAACTGCTTCTCGTGGACAAGCTGCGTGATGCCATGGAACATCCCGAGAAGCCCGAGTATGCCAACTTCACCATTCGTGTCAGCGGTTATGCCGTGAAGTTCATCGACCTTA
>JAFLUL010000085.1 GCA_022508845.1 Oscillospiraceae bacterium
GGAAAATGTGTTTTCATTTCTGTATTTTTTTCCGTGACCGTAAGCCCGGCTGCATAAAACAACGCCGGCTGCAAACGCTGCCAACAAAACAATACCAACAATAAATCCAAGTACCATAATTACCTCTCCTTTTCTCAAAAAAAACCGCTCCCGCGAAAATCAGGCGAGAGCGATCATTTTATGTTAATATCCCGGCTTATTTCTCCGGCGGCGAATCGCCCCGCCATTGAAAAGAGACGAAGAAAAATTAACAGTTTCATTATATGCGGGACAATCGAAAAAATTACTCGCTGCCTACCTGCAATTAAATAATAGCATAAACAGCTTTGTCAGTCCAGTTACAGCTCGGTAAAAAGTAAAGGTACATAAAAACCGCGCAGAGGTTAACCTATACCATCAGCAATTTAATAAAAAATTATAATTATATCGGTTGATTTTATGTCGTACGATATGATATAATGTATTATCCATTAAAAATATAAAAGGAAGCATTAAAAAATGTTATTCTCTCAAGATATAGGAATAGACCTCGGCACCGCAAACACCCTTATCTGCGTTAAACATAAGGGCATAGTTATAAGAGAGCCGTCGGTTGTTGCTGTTGCGGTAGGATCGGGACAGCAGAAGGTTGTTGCCGTTGGAGAAGAGGCAAAAAATATGATAGGCAGAACTCCCGGCTCAATAACGGCGGTGCGCCCGATCAAGGACGGCGTTATTGCCGATTATCAGATGACTGCGGATATGCTGCGCAGATTCATAAAAAAGGCTATGAGCTCCTCCCCTTTGGCAAGGGCAAGAGTTATGATATGCATCCCCTCGGGCATAACCGAGGTTGAGCGCAAGGCAGTCCACGATGCAGCTATAAGCGCGGGCGCAAGATATGTAAGCCTTATAGAAGAGCCGATGGCCGCGGCAATAGGCGCGGGAATAGACGTCAGCGCGCCGAAGGGCAGTATGGTTGTTGATATAGGCGGAGGAACGACCGAGGTTGCGGTTATTTCGCTCGGAGATATAGTTTGCTCGCGCTCCATACGAACTGCGGGCGATATGTTTGACGACGCCATAGTTTCGTATATACGAAAAAAATACAGCGTCCTCATAGGCGAGAGAACCGCAGAGGAGATTAAAATAAGCATAGGCTCCGCCGCTAAATATGACGGCGAGGGCGCGCTTGACATCAAGGGCAGAAATCTTTTGGACGGACTTCCAAAAAACGTTGAAGTTAGCTCAGAGGATGTAAGGGAAGCTCTAAGCGATCCCCTTTCGCAGATAATTGAGACCGTTCGCAGTACGCTCGAAAAAACTCCCCCCGAGCTTGCGTCCGACATTATGGACAGCGGAATTGTTTTAACGGGCGGCGGCGCACTGCTCAGAGGAATAGACCGGCTCATCTCCGCAAAAACCGGTATGCCGGCAAAACTTGCCGAAGAGCCGCTTGACTGTGTTGTTACAGGAACGGCAATATGCCTTGAAAAAAATACTCTTAATATAAGTAAAAAGAAGAAATAAATCTTATGCGGAATTTTTTCAGAAGCGTTAAATTCAAGATAGTTTTAAGCGTGCTGGCGGCTGCGCTGCTCGGCGTGTTTATTGCCGCCGTTTCGGGCTCGGGTATGTCCCCTTTAACAAACGCCCTTAATACGGTTATGACGCCGCTGAATAATGCCGCAAAAGATCTTTCGGAAAGATTATCGGGTTTTAATGCGGGCTTTGTTTCATCTTCAAAATATCTTGAAGAAATAGATAGCCTTAAAAAAGAGATAGAAAGCTATAAAGAGCAGCTTGTTGACTATGAAAAGCTTCAGCAGAAGCTCTCTTCCTACGAGGAATTTTTGGAGGTTAAGAGCGAAAATCCCGATTTTTCGTTTACTCCTGCAACGATAATCATGAAAGACCCGCTTGACGTTTATTCGTCATTTACGATAAACAAAGGCTCCTCCGACGGGATAAAGCCCAATATGCCCGTTATATACGGAAAAAACCTTCTCGGGGTTATCAGAGAAGTAGGGCTAACGAACTCAGTGGTTTATTCGGTTTTCAATCCCGAAGTGAGCATTGCGGTTTATGAGATAAGAACAAGGGAAAACTGCTATACCGAATCGGACAATGTTTCGGCTTCCGAAGGATACATAAAGCTTATGGGGCTTTCGCGCACAACTCCGGTTGTTTCGGGAGGAATTGTTTGCTCCTCCGGAATAGGCGGGATATACCCCAGAGATCTGATAGTAGGCTCAGTCAGCGAGGTTATTAACAGCGAATCGGATATTTCAGCCTACGCTTTAGTTACACCTGCGGCGGATTTTTCAAATCTTATTGACGTCTTTGTTATAACCGATTTTGAGGGCAAGGCAGAATGAGAACCAAAGAAAACCTTTACCCCACGTTAAGAATTGCGGCTTTGGCGCTTTTATTTCTTTTTACCGCCGCTGTGCAAAACTCTTTTTTATCAAATTATTCAGTCCCGCTTGTTCTGCTTGTTCCGCTTACGGTTTCCGTTTGCTCCTTTGAGGGCGAGTTTGCCGGAGTTTTTTTCGGAATAGCCGGCGGCGCGCTCTACGATATAGCATCTCCCGTTTCCGACGGAGTTTTTACACTGCTCTTTGGAATAATCGGCTGCGCGGCGGGGCTTATTATGCGCTATGTTTTCAGAAGCACTTTTCTCAGCGTTTTTCTTTTAACACTGGCAGCCTCTCTTTTAACAAACCTCACTTCGTTTGTTTTTACCGTTATTCTGAGGGACGCTTCAAACGCGGCAGAGATTTTTTTAAAATTTTATTTATCCGGTGCTTTTTTCACCGCTCTTATACTTCCGGTCTTTTATTACCCGGTAAAATTTTTAGAAGCAAGGCTTAAAAAATTATGACAAACGCAAAATTTAACAAAAGAGCCATAGCGGTTTTAATAATAACGGCGATGATATTCGTATCCTTCGTTGTCCTCATTTTCGGACGGCAAAGAACCGCAGCCTTTGCGGGGAGCGAAAACACTGTATTATCAAAAAGCTATAATATCCCCGTTTATGCCGACAGAGGCGAAATATTAGACAGAAACGGAAACACCTTCGTTTATAACGATCAGATAAACGTTCTCACCCTGAATGCTCTCGCGTTTCCGACCAACAAAAAGGAGAGCAATGAAATAATTCTCAGCCTTATAGATCTGCTCGAATCCAAGGAAGAAGAATGGGTGGATGAACTGCCGATATTTTTTGACGAAGCGGGAGAAATTCAGTTTGAGGAAGAGCGCGAATTCGACATAAACTGGATGCGGTCGCCGAATTTTTTAAACCTTAATTCCTATGCCACTGCAAAAAATTGCTTTGACGCTCTTAAAGAGGAATATGAAATTGAGGATTACAGCAAAACCGACGCTATAAAAATAGCCTCCGTTCGCTATAATATGGCAAGACAGGGCTTTTCAGCTTCCGCCCCCTATACCTTTGCAAGGGATGTTTCAATTCAAACGGTTGCCTATATAAAAGAGAACGGAACTTTTTATAAGGGCGTTGACACAGAAATAAGATCGTCCCGAAAATATATAGGCGACGGCAAAATTGCCTCGCATATTCTCGGACTTGTGGGAGCTATAAGCTCAGAGGAATATAATGCCGAAAAGGAAAAAACCGATGCTCTCATAAAGCAGGCGGGAGACGACGAAGAAAAGCTTTTGCAGATAAAGACCGCCGCCTATTCCCTCACCGATTCAATAGGTAAAAACGGAATTGAGCATGCAATGGAGCAGTATCTTCGCGGGGTCAACGGAGTTAAAACCGTAACTGTTTCATCCGACGGCGACGTTAGCGAGGAATATTCGGTTATGCCCTCTCCCGGCGGCACGGCAATTCTGACCCTTGACATACCGATGCAGGAGATAGCCGAAAAATCGCTTGCCTCGCGCATTCAGGCCGTAACGGATTATTCGGCAATAGCCGGAGGAATGACTCCGGCAGGCGCGGTTGTTGTTGAGGATGTTAAAACCGGAGCGATTCTCGCCTCAGCCTCCTATCCCAATTTTTCGCTTTCAACCTATTATGATGACTATGAGGAGCTTTCCGCGGATGCGGGCAAACCTCTGTGGAACAGGGCGTTTCAAAGCGGTTATTCCCCCGGCTCAACGATGAAGCCCGCCTCCGCTATTGCGGCGCTTGAGGAGGGAATAATAACCCCCGATTCATATTTTTACTGCAACGGAATTTATCATTATATAGATCAACCCTTTGTTTGCTTTAATAAAACCGCCCACGGCGGAGTTAACGTTAAAACCGCTCTGGCGCATAGCTGCAATATCTTCTTTTTTGAAGCGGCGCAGCGTTTAGGCATACAAAAACTGAATCAATACGCTTCCCTCTTGGGTCTCGGTCAGAAAACAGGAATTGAAATAAACGAGACCGCCGGTATACTTGCGGGCTACGATGACCGCGTTTCCAAAGGTCAGGGCTGGCTGCTCGGCGAAACGCTGCTTGCAGCTATAGGTCAGTCCGATAACTCTCTTTCACCTTTGCAGCTCACTAACTACTGCGCAACTATTGCAAACGGCGGAACAAGATATGTTCCCTATCTTGTTAGCAAGGTGCTCTCTTCCGATTATTCCGAGGTGCTCTATGAACGTATGCCCCAGGTGGCGGTTCAAACGGATATAAGCGAGGAAACTCTGGAGGCAGTTAAACAGGGAATGTATCTCGTTGCAAACACAACCTCCTGCCGCGAACAGCTTGGAAATCTTGAATATAAGGTTGCCTGCAAAACGGGAACCGCAGAAAAAACAAGAATTGTTAACGGCGTTAAATATGAGGGAACCGACGGTTTTCTCATCGCATTCGGACCCTATGAAGACCCCGAAATAGCGATTACCGTTGTTGTTGAAAATGCCGGAAGCGGCGCTTCAACCGCGCTCGTTGCGGCGGAGATTTTTGAATACTACTTCGGCACTCTCAACCTTATTTCAGACGTTCAAACGGAAAACACTCTTCTTTAACGGAGATGACTTAAAAATGGCAAATAAAATAGTTACTGCCTCCGGCAAAGGGGGCGTTGGAAAATCAACAACCGCCGCCGCCCTCGGGATGATACTCTCTGAAAAAGGGTTAAACACTCTGCTTGTTGACTGCGACGCGGGGTTAGGCTCTATGGACGTCCTGCTTGGAAAAGCAGAGGAAACAGCCTTTAACTGGCTTGACGTTTATAACAAAAGCTGCCCGTTTGACGGCGCGGCAATAAAAATAAACGACCGCCTGAGTCTTCTCTCTGCGCCCGAAAAAAAACCGGAAAACGCCGATGAAAACTGCCTTAAGGACATAATCTCCGAAATTGAAGATAAATTCGACTATATTATTTTTGACGCTCCCGCAGGAATAGGGGCTGGTCTGAAAAGGGCTGCGATTGCCGCCGAAAAAGCGGTTATAATCGCAACCGCGGATGAAGTGAGCGTAAGAGGGGCGGAAAAAACCGACGAGATACTAAGGAACGCGGGTATAAATGAGACGAGACTTCTCATTAACCGTTACAGCGTTAAGGACGCAAAAAAAGGAAAGCTTCTGGGCATAGATGAGGTTATAGATAAGACCTATGTAAGACTCTTGGGGGTAATACCCGAAGATAAAGAGATAAGCTCCTTCAGCGTTACCCGCAGGGTGAGCAAAAATTCAAAGAGTCTTTCAGCATTCAGAAGAGTTGCGGAGAGAATACAGGGAAAAAACACAAAACTGACTCTATCTTTAATAAAATAATTATTGAATACTCAAAATTATTATGTTATTATATAAAAATAAATATATAAACTTCCCCAAAGAAAGGATAATAACTGGACCGATATGAATATCGCATTAATTGCACACGACTCAAAAAAAGAACTTATGACGCAGTTTTGCATTGCCTACTGCGGCATTCTCAGCCACCATTCCATCTACGCCACCGGAACCACAGGGAAATTGGTTGAGGATGCAAGCGGACTGCGGGTCAAAAAATTTTTAAGCGGCTCTCAGGGAGGAGCGCAGCAGATAGGCGCGCTTATCTCCTGCAATGAAATTGACCTGCTTCTGATGTTCCGCGACCCGCTGAAGCCCAAGCCCTACGAGCCTAACGACAACGATTTATTGCGTCTTTGCGATGTACACAATATTCCGGCCGCAACCAATATCGCAACCGCCGAATCGCTTGTAAGAGGACTTGAGCGCGGCGATCTCGACTGGCGCGAGCTTGTTAAATAATCGGTTCAAATTAAAACACAGGAAGGATAACCGGCGCAAAAAAACACGCGCCGCTGTAATAAAGTTATGGCATATTTAACTAAAGCCCCGAGAGGCACCGCGGATGTTCTCCCCGATGAGAGCTATAAGCTGAGGTTTATAGAAAAAACTGTTGGCGACGCCGCCGAACTTTTCGGTTTTAAGGAGATAAGGACGCCTGTTTTTGAGCACACCGAGCTTTTCCAGCGCGGAATCGGCGACACAACCGATGTTGTTCAAAAGGAAATGTACACATTTGAAGATAAAGGCAACCGCTCGATAACTCTGCGCCCCGAGGGAACGGCAGGCGCAGTCAGAGCTTTTTTGGAGCACGGGCTTTTTAACGAACCTCTGCCGCAAAAATACTATTACCTCACCTCCTGCTACCGCTATGAAAAGCCTCAGTCGGGAAGGCTCAGAGAATTCCATCAGTTCGGAGTTGAAACCTTCGGCTCGGAGACTCCCGCACAGGACGCGGAGGTAATTGCTCTTGCAAAACACATATTTGATATCTTTGATTTAACCAATATATCTCTTGAGATAAATTCAATAGGCTGTCCCGAATGCCGCGGAACTTTCCAGAAGGCGTTGAAAGAATATTTTGAGGCAAGAAAAAATGAGCTTTGCGAAACCTGCCTCGGCCGCCTTGAAAGAAATCCTATGCGCATACTTGACTGCAAATCTCCCGTTTGCTCCGAAATAGCGTCCGGAGCGCCCAAGGTGCTGGATTATCTGTGCGGCGAGTGCGATACCCATTTCGCCTCCGTTCAAAAATATCTAAGGGCAATGGACATTCCCTTTACCGTTAATCCCACGATCGTAAGAGGTCTTGACTATTACACCAAAACCGTTTTTGAATTTCTCTCATCCTCTCTCGGAGCGCAGAGCGCAGTTTGCGCCGGCGGCAGATATGACGGGCTCGTTTCCGAGCTTGGCGGCAATCCGACTCCCGCCTGCGGCTTCGGCATGGGAATTGAACGTCTCAAGATGATACTTGAAGCTGAGGGCAAGGTTCTTTTGGAGGATGAAAAACCCGATTTATATATAGCTCCCGCAAATTCAGACTATTCCTTTGAAGCCATGCGCATAACAGACGCTCTCAGAAAAGAGGGCGTGAGCGTATTAACAGACGTATCGGGCAGATCGCTCAAAGCGCAAATGAAGTTTGCCGACAAAAAGAAGGCTATGTTTACTATGGTTCTCGGCGAGGACGAAATAAAAACGGGCAAACTTAAGGTAAAAAATATGAACACCGGCGAAACGGCGGAGCTTGAGCTGAATAATATAACCGAAAGCTTTTCAAAGCTGTTAATAACAACAAAGCTGACCGGCGACGTTAATTCCGAGAAAAGCATTTTAAATCTCACTCTTTTAGACGGAGGTAAAAAATAGCGCGAAAATCACGCTGTTTGATCATAAGTCCGTCCCATAATTTTTAATTGTATAAATTTTGAGACGAACAAAATTACCATCACGCCTTGTCCGGCTACAACAAGGGTTCATCGTGATTTATTCATTACTATTTGTAGCCGGAAAGGCTATGGTAATTAAAGTGGAACTGTTTTCAGACTTAAAAAGAACCAACTACTGCGGCAATTTCCGCGCTGATGACGCAGGCAAAGAGATAACCGTTTTCGGATGGGTGCAGAGAGCCAGAAATCTCGGCAGCCTTATCTTTATAGACCTTAGAGACCGCTCCGGCATAATTCAGCTTGCCTTTGACGAAAACACCTCCCCCGAGGTATTTGAAAAGGCCGCAAGCGTTCGCGGAGAATATGTTTTGGCGGCTGTTGGAACGGTGCGTGAGCGTTCGGCAAAAACCGATAAAATAGCAACCGGCGATATTGAAGTGTTTGTAACCGATTTAAGAATTCTTTCAAAGAGCGAAACAACTCCCTTTGAAATTATAGAAAACTGCCAGACCGCCGAAACAACAAGGCTCAAATACCGCTATCTTGACCTTCGCCGTCCGGACTTACAGAAGAACATACTTTTAAGAAACAAGATAACAAAAATAACCAGAGACTATTTTTACGATAACGGATTTATCGAGATAGAAACGCCCATACTTATGAAGTCAACTCCCGAGGGCGCAAGAGACTTCCTTGTTCCCTCCCGCCTTCATAACGGCACCTTCTATGCTCTCCCGCAGAGCCCCCAGCTCTATAAGCAGCTTTCAATGGTGGCGGGATTTGACCGCTATATGCAGATAGCCCGCTGCTTCAGAGACGAGGACTTAAGAGCCGACCGCCAGCCGGAATTCACTCAGATAGACCTTGAAATGTCGTTTGTTGACGTGGACGACGTTTTGAATATAATAGAGGGCTATATGAAAAAGCTCTTTAATGAAGCTATCGGAGTTCAGATTGAAACTCCCCTGCCCCGCCTTAAATATGCGGACGCTATGGATCGCTACGGCTCCGACAAGCCCGACACCCGCTTTGCTATGGAGCTGTTTGACCTTACTGATATCGTCAGGGATTGCGGCTTCGCCGTATTTGAGGGAGCAGTTCAGGGCGGCGGAACGGTGCGCGGTATAACAGCAAAGAACAGCTTTTCGGCTTTAACCAGAAAAGAGATAGATAAGCTCACCGAGCTTGTTCGCGGCATAGGAGCGAAGGGTCTTGCCTGGGTAAGACTCACCCCCGACGGGGTTACCTCCTCATTCGGTAAGTTTATAAGCGAAGAAAAGATGAACGAGATAATTTCCGCGGCAGGAGCCCAAACCGGCGACGTTATCTTTATCATAGCCGACACAAAAAAGACCCTTGCCCTCACAACTCTCGGCACACTGAGAAACGAGGTTGCAAAGAAGCTCGATATCATCCCCAAGGATAAATTTAACCTCCTTTGGATAGTTGAATTCCCGTTCTTTGACTGGGACGAGGACGAAGGCGGCTGGGTTGCGATGCACCATCCCTTTACCTCCCCGCTCGATGAATGCCTGCCCTATCTTGAAAGCGACAAAGGTTCAGTAAGAGCTAAGGCATATGACCTTGTTCTCAACGGCATTGAGCTTTCAAGCGGTTCAATAAGAATAACCGATCCCGAGCTTCAGAGCAGAATATTTACCCTTCTGGGGCTTTCGGACGAGGAAGCTCAAAACAAGTTCGGCTATCTGCTTGACGCTTTCCGCTTCGGGCCTCCCCCGCACGGCGGTATGGGCATAGGCCTTGACAGACTTGTTATGCAGAGGATAGGCGCAGAGAGCCTTCGCGACGTTATAGCTT
>JAFLUL010000086.1 GCA_022508845.1 Oscillospiraceae bacterium
GTATTTCTCCATTTCAAGATCGGTGCTCGGCCTATAAATGAATAATATCAAAAAAATTGAAGCTCTCAGCTTTTGAGAGCTTCAATATATTTTATCCAATCCTTATATGATAAAAAGTGCAGTCCTTCCCGACAATGGTAGGATACCGCGCCGCCGGTTGCCGTGTCTCCGGCTGAGGGAGAAACGTCATTATATATAAATCCTGTTTGATTATATTTTTCCCATTCCTTTGAAGCGGCAAGGCAACAAAGCTTTTGCGAAAGCGGATCGGCCCAGTCGTCAAGCTCGGAGGAAGATATATGAACCCTTCTCGGGGCTATTGAAGCCAGAAGGAAATGCTGATCAAATTCGTCGGAAAAGTTCTTTTCGGCGTATTTTTTATAGTTTTTGCAGAACCAGAAGGGAAATCTGCGGGTTATATCGCTTATTGTTTCTCCATGTCCTCCACGGATGCCTGTTTTTTTTGTAACTCCGAGGCTTCCGTGGGCAAGCGAGTCGCCGGCGCATCCTGCGTTGTTTGAAAAAACGTGCGTAAAGCGAGTATCAAGCATCCCCGCAACAAGGGCGGTTTTGCCGAGACGGGAATGTCCGAGAATTCCCACTCTATTAAAATCAATTTCGGGCAGCGTTTCGGCATAGTCAAGAACGCGTCTTGCAGCAAAAGCCCAAATCATTATCTTTCCTGCGGTATTACCGTCTGTTTGACCCTGCGGCAAGAGGAGCTTTGCAAGTCCTGTTTCAAAATCTCCGTCGTCGGAGGTTACGTCTTTATAGCAGAAAGAAAGAACATTCACTTTAGCTTCGCTTACGATCTCAACGGGGTAATACATAGAAGGCGCTTCCCTGTGAAAATCCATAAACACAATAAGGGGGTGTTTTTCGCCGTCATTGCAAAGGAGTCGGTGCAAAAGAAAGGTGTGGCTTCCGTTTGATGTGTTTACGGTTAGATTGACCCTTGAAAGCTCCGTTTTTCCGCAGTTAAGGCGGCTTTCTATCGCTGTAGGCTCGTCGGAAACAACCGAATAATCAATGTGGGGCAAAAAGCCGTATTCCTCTCTGAGAAGAATTTCCTTCATTTCATCTCCGGGCCTTAAAGGCGGCAGAGAGCGGGAGATTAGTTCATTTTCAAGAAAACCCATATAAGTACCATAGCTTTTGCGGCTGCAAATAGTAATGAAAAATCACTATGAATCATTGGCAGCAGGACAAGGCGTGACGTTAGTTTTGTGCATTTTCAAAATATTCTTTTTTGGCAAATCCTGAGGAAGATAAAATCGGATATTAGCGTGATTTTTACGCTATTCCTCGTTTTCTTTAGCATAAAGTTTTGCCGAAACCTCGCAGCCGTCAAATTCGGGGAAAGTTACTTTAACTATCTCGCTGTGAGAGGTTGGAACGTTTTTGCCAACGTAATCTGCCTTTATGGGAAGCTCCCTGTGTCCGCGGTCAATTAAAGAGGCAAAGCGAATTGCCTTCGGGCGGCCGAGCGAGAAAAGCGCGTCAATAGCGGCGCGAACCGTTCTGCCGGTAAAAATAACGTCGTCTGTAAGTATAACCGTTTTATCGGTTATATCAAAATCAATTTCGGTTTTGTTAACAGTGGGGCAGTCGTTTTGCAGTTTAAGGTCGTCTCTGTAAAACGTGATATCAAGAACGCCGGTAGGGAGCAAAACTTCTTCGGAGGAATAGATATTATTTTGGATTTCCTTCGCTATGCAAACTCCTCTGCGGCGAATGCCGATAAGACACAAATCCTTTGTGCCGTGATTTTTTTCAACTATCTCAAACGATATACGCTTCAGAGCCCTGCTTACGGCCGCTGAATCCATCAGTGTTGCTTTCAGTTTCATAATTATTACAGCATATAAACGCCGGACTCAAGAACAACAAACTCATTTTTGCTTACTCTTAAATATTTGAAAACCGGCTCGTCAAACTCCTTATATTCATCAACCGAAAAATCGCTTAAGCGCACCCGCTTAATTTTGCGCGCGTCCTTGCAGCAAACATAGAGATAGCCGTCATAAACGCTGACCGAAACGGGATTAGCGAATGTTCCGGAATTATCCCCGCCGATTCGCATAACAACTCGGTTCTGAAGAACGGAATATTTAACAAGCAGGTTCTTTGAGGGAACAACGCTCCATATATAGTTGTTGTCAACCGCAACATCTCTTGCGGGGCTTTCGTTATATAAAAGGTCGCCTGTGTGAAGAAGCTTGCCTTCTTCATCAAATATCCCCATTTCACCGGTGGAATAAATAATAAAAGTATTTCCGTTCCAGAGCTTTGCCGAATCGCAGGAAACGTAATCTCCGAGCTGCTGCGAAATTGGGGCGTAGGATGGACCGAATTTAGTCAGAAGATATGCGTTTTTAGTTACCGATGCAATAGAATTCGCGGCAATATCGAAGCTGTAAAACGATACCTTAACAGAGCCGTTTTCTATATTTTCTTTAAGAACAAACAGTATTCCCGATGGGAACGCCAAAAGATCAACAATATCCAAGCTTACTATTTTTAACATTTTCTTCACCTGTTTTCGCTGTTTTTTATTATGTATGAAAGGGTCATAAGAGAATCGCTTAAATGTACGTTTTCAACATTCGCGTCGGGATATTTTGAGTGGATATCATAGTGTGAAAAATTCCAAAAGCTGCCTATCCCCAACAGGGTGAGCTCGTCAACTATTGCCGGAGCCTTTTCCTGAGGGAGACACAGAATTGCCATTTCAGGCCGGTTTTCAGCGCAATAATCATAAAGAGCTTCTGAATTAAAAATCGGAACGCCCTTAATTTTTAATCCTTCGTATCTTTTCTCGCTGTCAAAAATGGCTGTGAGCTTAAAGCCCATTTCCTCAAAGCTCATCTGACTTGCAACCGCTCTTCCCAAATTTCCCGCACCAATGAGGATGGCGTTTTTCAGCGTTGACAGATCCAGAATATGAGCCATCTCATTTTTAAGCTGTTCAACGTTATAGCCGTAGCCCTGCTGACCGAAGCCGCCGAAGCAGTTAAAATCCTGTCGGATCTGAGAGGCTGTAAGTCCCATTTTTTCAGATAGCTCGCTTGAGGATATTCTGATTTTGCCCTCGTTTTGCAGCTCACACAAAAATCGGTAATATCTCGGCAGTCTGCCGATAACTGAGGCAGAAATCCTGTTAGGTTCTTTCATATTCCTCTCAGCCCTCTGTTAAAATGCTTTTGAGCGTGTTTTTAACATATTCTCCGAATTCTCTGCAGGTGCAGCCGTCGCTTCTGCCGGTTATTTTATATTCGCCGCTTGCCATGCAGATATCAAGGGCTTTATCAAGAGCCTTGCTCTCTTTAATATATCCTATATGAGAGAGAAGCATCGCCGAAGCTCTCAGCATTGAGCAGGGATCGGCATACTGCGCTCTGCCTTCCTCAACCATTCTCGGCGCGGAGCCGTGAATGGCTTCAAACATTGCATATTTTTTGCCTATATTCGCGCTGCCCGCGGTTCCAACGCCGCCCTGGAATTCGGCAGCTTCATCGGTTATTATGTCGCCGTAGAGATTGGGGAGAACAAAAACCTTGAAATCTCTTCTTCTCTTTGGGTCGATAAGCTTTGCGGTCGTTATGTCAATATACCATTCGTCTGTTGTTATCTCGGGAAATTCCTTGCCGATTTCCTTGCAGATGTTCAAAAATTTTCCGTCGGTGGTTTTTATAACATTGGCCTTCTGAATAATTGAAACTCTGTCTTTTCCGTTGGCCTTGGCGTAGTTATAGGCAAGCCTTGCAATTCTTTCTGTTCCTTCGGTTGTTGTTACAACAAAATCAAAGGCAACCTCGTCAGTTACGTTTGTTCCGTCGCTTCCAACCGCATATGCGCCCTCAGTGTTTTCTCTGAAAAACGTCCAGTCGATGCCTTCGTCCGGGATCCTGACGGGGCGAACGTTTGCAAACAGGTCAAGAGCCTTTCTCATAGCAACGTTAGCGCTTTCAATATTCGGTCTGCCGTCGCCTGCCTGCGGTGTGGTTGTTGGACCTTTGAGAATAACGTCGCATTTTTTAAGCTCTTCAAGAACATCATCGGGAATGGCCTTCATATGGGCTATTCTGTTTTCAATTGTAAGTCCGTCAATGGTCTTGAACTCAATTTTTCCCTTCTTGACCTCATCCTCCAAAAGATAAGCAAGAACATCCGCGCTTTCAGCGGTTATAACCGGACCTATTCCATCGCCTCCGCAAACGCCGATAACGATTTTGTTTAGCTTTTCATAGTCGGTAAATTCTCCCTGAGCCTTGATTTTTTCGTTTCTTTCAAGCTGGCGGGCAAGCAGGCTCTTAAAATGCTCCGCTGCAGCTTCAATTTCTTTTTCAAACATTTTTTCTTTCTCCCGTTTATTTTGTTTTTGCCGTATAATTAAGTTTTCCTCCGGCCAAAAGAATATTTATCTCTCTCTCGGAAAAATCGGTCTTAAGAGAATATTCTTTTCCGGTGTTTTTATTTATCAGCTTTGCGTCAGCAGAGCTTAAAACGCTGTCCTTTATGCCTTTAAGCTCTATATCGTCGCCCTGACTAATTTCATCATAGTCGCTCTCGTTAATAAACGTAAGCGGTAAAATACCCGAGTTTATTAAGTTTGCCTTGTGCATTCTTGCGAAGGATTTTGCGATAACAGCCCTTATTCCGAGATAAAGAGGAACGAGTGCGGCGTGCTCTCTGGAGGAGCCTTGGCCGTAGTTTGCTCCGCCGACGATAATTCCTCCGTTTTCTTTTTTCGCTCTTTCCGGGAATGTTTTATCGCAAACTCCAAAGCAAAACTGCGATAAATACGGAACGTTTGAACGGTAGGGAAGGATCTTTGCGCCCGCGGGCATAATATGGTCGGTCGTTATGTTGTCGCCAACCTTCAGAAGAACCTTTGATGATATGTCGTTTTCGAGTTCTTTTCCCGTGGGAACCGCCTTGATGTTGGGACCGTAGAGTATTTCGCGGTTTTTTGCTTCATCAGGTGAATCGGGGAGAAGAACCATATTATCGTTAATGATGAATTTTTCAGGCATATTTATCACGGGCATTTTTCCGAGGGTGGTGGGGTCGGTGAGAACGCCGGTCAAAGCGGAAACCGCCGCGGTTTCGGGGCTTACAAGATAAACTCCCGCGTCGGCGGTGCCTGAGCGCCCCTCAAAATTGCGGTTGAAGGTTCTCAGAGATATTCCTGCGGAATTCGGCGATTGCCCCATTCCTATGCAAGGTCCGCAAGCGCTCTCAAGAATTCTCGCTCCGGCGTCAATCATATCGGCAAGCGCGCCGTTTCCGGCAAGCATATTGAGGACCTGCTTTGAGCCGGGAGCTATCGAAAGGCTAACTCCGGGCGCAACGGTTTTTCCCTTGAGAATAGCGGCAACCTTGAGCATATCGTAAAGCGATGAATTCGTGCAAGAGCCGATGCAAACCTGATCTATTTTTATCTGACCTATTTCTTCAACTGTTTTAACGTTATCCGGCATATGCGGCATAGCGGCATTCGGCTTAAGAGAAGTTAAGTCGATTTTAATTTCTTCATCGTAAAGGGCGTCCTCGTCCGCCGAAAGGGGAGTATAAACTTCTCCTCTGTCCTGCGCTTCAAGAAAAGCCTTTGTTATTTCGTCCGACGGGAAAATTGAGGTTGTTGCTCCGAGCTCTGCGCCCATATTAGTTATCGTTGCGCGCTCGGGAACAGAAAGGCTTTTAACTCCCTCGCCGGTGTATTCAATTATTTTGCCTATTCCGCCCTTAACGCTCATAATGCGCAGAACCTCAAGAATGATGTCCTTTGCGGAAACATAGTCGTTAAGTTTTCCGGTAAGCTCAACCTTAACGGTTTTCGGCATAGGAATATAATAAGTTCCGCCGCCCATTGCAACCGCAACGTCAAGTCCGCCCGCGCCCATAGCGAGCATACCTATTCCGCCTCCGGTGGGAGTGTGGCTGTCGGAGCCTAAAAGCGTTTTTCCGGGAACTCCGAAACGCTCAAGATGAACCTGGTGGCATATGCCGTTTCCCGGACGGGAAAATCTTATGCCCCTTTTCGCAGCAACGCTCTGAATAAAGCGGTGATCGTCGGCGTTTTCAAAGCCGTTCTGGAGGGTGTTGTGGTCAATATAGGCAACCGAAAGCTCGGTTTTAACTCTATCTATGCCCATAGCCTCAAATTGCAGATATGCCATAGTTCCGGTTGCGTCCTGAGTTAGAGTCTGATCGATTTTAAGGCCTATCTCCGTTCCGGGAATCATTTCCCCGCAAACAAGATGGTTTTTTATGATTTTTTGCGAAAGCGTATATCCCATAATTTTACCTCTAATAATTATTATCCAATATATTAAAACATAAAACAGCGGTGCTTGTCAATTAAATTTGCGATTTTTATTATTTTCTCAATGTATGGCAATAATAACTAAAAGAACATTAAGGAGAATTCGCAAAATGCAGAAACGAGATATTTATTTTAACACCGAGCTTGCAAATTTTGATTTTACCATTCCATCCGATCCGCCCTCGGACGCTTCCGATGATGAAACCGAGAGCGAACGAACCCACAGCGATGATATAGTTGTTGGTATACGCGAGGACGGAAAGCTCTTTTGCTGTATGACCGTTATCGGTCAGATAGAGGGGCATTATATCCTCTCGCCCCAAAATAAAACAACAAAATATGAACACGTTATTCCCCGCCTTGTGAGCGTTGAGCAAAACAGCGATGTTGACGGACTTTTGCTGATACTAAATACCGTTGGCGGTGATATCGAGGCGGGGCTTGCTTTAGCGGAGCTTATAGCCGGTATGACAAAGCCAACTGTATCGCTGGTTCTCGGCGGAGGCCATTCTATAGGCGTGCCGCTGGCGGTTGCAGCTAAGAAATCGTTTATTGCGAAAACCGCAACTATGACCGTGCATCCCGTGAGGATGAACGGGCTTGTTCTCGGCGTTCCGCAAACCCTTGCTTATTTTCAGAATATGCAGGAGAGAATAGTGCGCTTTGTTTGCGATAATTCAAGAATTTCGCCTGAGCGTTTCAGGGAGCTTATGCTCAGCTCCGGTGAACTTATAACCGACCTCGGAACTCTTCTTGAGGGCGAAAGAGCGGTTGAAGAGGGGATAATTGATAGGGTTGGAACGCTTGCGGACGCGGTGGAAGAGCTGAAAAAAATGTGCGGGTAACGTGCTCATTCGTGTCTCAAAAAAGAAATGAACAAAGTAAGAATTAAGCTCAAATCCTGTTGACAATTTTTGCATTATATGGTAGAGTGAAAATGCGGTATTTTGTTAAATTGTTGTTTCAAAATGGGGTTTTTAGAAACAATCAATTTTAACCGGTGCTGCAAAAAATCAAGGAGGTTTCTCTATATGAGAAAGAAGTTATTGAGCATGATTCTCGTTTGCTGCCTGCTCTTTACAGGTGTGCCTATGGTATCCCTCGCGGCGAATGAGAACGGCTATGACGCCCCGAATCCAACAGACTATTACAGCGACTTTGATTTAACCATCAAAGAAATTATCGCAACTTCAACCGATGATTTCGCTGTAACACTCGAAGGAATTTCAGGCGATGCCAACGGACACAAATATAATGTTCCGGTATATGGCAAAGAAAACACAGAGAATACAACTTCTATGACGTTTACCGGCTCTGTTGTCGGTATTCCGAACGGAGAGTATACTCTGACGATTGAAGGCAAGAATTACCTTACCTACAATCAGAAAGTAAGCGTTGAAAACAACTGCGCAACTGTTGTTGTTTACAACGAGGATTCCGTAAACTACGGCCGCGACGGCGACAATTTTGTTAAGTACGGCGTTATCGCCATAGGCGATGTTAACGGCGACGGCAAAATTGATGAAGCAGACGCCAACGCCATCGTTGACGCTATCGGAACAAATAATACTGACTGCGATCTTAACGGCGACGGCAAAGTTGATGAAACCGACCTTGCTTACGCTGTCCGCAATTTTGACGGCGGCGCCGAGGCAACTGTTGTTCACACAGCCTCCGTTCGCGCTATTAAGGCCTACGCAGAGGTTTCCGTTGAAAGCACACCTGTTAAGGCCACTGCCGCCGACGGAAGTAACGTTGACGTTCTTGACGCTCTCTTTTCAGCGGATTCCGGCGCGATAGTTTCGGTTTCACCTGTAAACGCAAATGAAAAGGTTTCTGAGACCAACGCCGCAACCTTGGCTATTGACGTTACCACCAAAGATGCTCCTGATCAGGGAATTCCTGAAGGAGCTGTTGTAACCGAAGCTATTACCATTGCTCCTCCCGTTGATTCCGAAAGCAAAATAACCGCGGGCACATTAACGGTTGAGGGTTATGACGATGCGGGAAACTTAGTCACTGTTGAAGCGTCCCTCAGCGAAACCTCAGCTTCTGAAAAACAGAACGTAAGAGCAAGAAACGGGGTCGCTTCTATTGCTTCTGTTGCAGCTGCGGCCGAAGAGACTGCTCAGGCGAACGCAACAACCGTTGAAAGCGACGGAACTATCGTTATCGACCTCGGACAAAAGGTTGCAATTAAAAAGATTTCCATTAGAGTAACAGGAACATCAAACGGCAATCTTGCCGAAATTGCAAAGGTTGAGTTCCTCGGCGATTTTGCTGAACGTATTCCCGAGCCGAAGCTCAGCATACCCGTCATTGACCCTGACTCCATTAAAATAACAGAAGGCGAGGATAAGAGCATTACCTTCTCCTGGAGCAGAGAAACAAATATAACCGGCTATGAAATAAGCATCAAAGGCCCCGGAGTTAACGTTCAGCGCACAACCTCCGACACAACCTATACCTTCCTTTCAGATGAAAAAATAGCAGTTATTGAAGCCTTCCAGTCCTATGATCTTCAGGTTCGTTCCGTTTCGGGCAGCTGGAAATCGGATTGGTCACCTGTTGTTACTGCCAATATTGATATAAAATCCGTTCCCAACGCTCCCGAATATTTAACGGTTAATTCCGAAGTAAACGGACTCAGCGTTTCTTGGCGCAAGCTCTACGACACCGAATGGTGGAATGTATATTACAGAAAAGTGGGAACATCAAATTGGATCGCAGCTCGTGAGGCAGGCGTTAATGACGATGCTTCAAAGAGACTTACCACTCCGTCATGCAAGATAAACGGACTTGACGGCGGCGAAAGATATGAGGTTTATGTTGTTGGTATGAACAGAAACGGTGCCAGCCCCGCTTCTGCAATTGCCA
>JAFLUL010000087.1 GCA_022508845.1 Oscillospiraceae bacterium
ATGGATGAGCTTTGCGCATAAGCTGAAAGTAAGACTTAAACGGAGCTGTTGAGATGGGACGAGGGCGCGAGATAACAACGAGGGTGTTTGTAAGCATTCACGGTGCGCCGGAGGTGCCGTGGGAAAGTTTAACAACGGAGCAGCAGGAATATGCGGGGAAGCAGATTGCAAAAAACTTTATGAAGGGGTTTGAGGATTATTACAGCGCTCACCCGGAAGAATGGAAGGTTTTTTGTGAAGCAAACCCGGAAGGATGTTTTTAAATTTGGAATGCGGAATTAAGGGGAGGTGAAAACACATGATAGCAACAGAGAGCAAGGTACAAATTGTTAAGAAGTTTAACGCCAAACGTTCCGAAAGCCCGGATGTTGAGAGGGTGCATAGGACATTGAGCGTGCCGGACAAGCTGACCGCATCGGCGCACAGGGTTGCTTTTATTGAGGCGAAGGGAGATAAAGTTAAACGCCGAAAAGCGAAAATGCAGAGCGAGAAGTGGGCGCAATATCTAATTGACATAGGCAAGGTTCAGCCTGAGGATAAAGATATTTTAATGGGCTTTTTATGCCCGGTATGAGGAGGAATTAAAATGATAGGGTTTGTTTTTTTTATTGCATTTGAAATTATAGCAACGGTCGGAATAATCGTGGGATATTTGCACGAGGACAGAGTTGTTGCATTGGAACGTAAGGTTTATGAGCAGCTTAAGCGAAGGATAAGAATAAAAAAAAGAGACCTCTGCGCCAAATGGCTTGCAGAGGACGGGATGATAGCTATTCCGAGGCTTGCAGAGAATGAAGACATTATTACTCTGCGAAAATAAAAAAGGCCGCCATTGGTGCTGGAACACCGAAAGCGGCAGAGGAAAAATTATGCGGTATCGGTGCGGCAACACCGAAAACCGGCAGAAAGGATGTAGCTATATGATAGCAGAAAGAAGAGGAAAAGTCAAGGAGGAAGAGTATGGGGCAGGGACGTAACTGGACTGCCGAGGAAGATGAATACTTGAGTGAGTTTTGGGGAACTGTTCCGATTGACAGCATTGCGAAGCACCTACACAGGAGCAAAAATGCCATACTTATTCGCAAGGAAAGACTTGGGCTCGGAGCGTTTCTTGACGGTGGAGATTATGTCTCTTTAAATCAGCTAATGCTTACGCTTTTTAATAGACCCGTACATAGATATGATATTACCTCATACGTTGAAAATCGTGGACTTCCGGTCAGATACCAAAGAGTTGGCAATTGCCGGTTCAGGGTTGTTAAAATTGATGAATTTTGGAAATGGGCAGAGAAGAATGTTTGTTTTCTTGATTTTTCAAGGTTTGAGGAAAATGCACTTGGAGCTGAACCGGCATGGGTTGCAGATAAACGAAGCGCTGATTGCATTAGATCCTATCAGATAAAAACAACACCTTGGACGCCTCTTGAAGATGATAAACTCAGGCATTTGTTGGAAATGCAAAAATATGGATATACCGAAATTGCTCAGATGCTGCAGCGAACCGAAGGAGCCGTTGTGCGAAGGATCAGTGACCTTGGTATAAAGGAAAGAGCTGTTAAGGCAGATAATCATCAGCTTTGGACAGATGAAGATTTTAGGCAACTCAGCATCGGGATTAAGGCGTTTGAGAGCTACGAACAGATTCAAAAGCGTATTCCGTATAAAAGCTCAAAAGCAATCAGAGGGCGCGTTTATAAAAGCTATTTGACAGAAAACCTTGATAAGGTCAGGGCTATGATCGGAAAAGACGATTTTGGAGATAATCTCCCGGAGAAAAAAATCGGTCATTTTCGATTAATGTCGCCGGAAGAACGAGACAGCGTTAAAGGTGTTCTCTCAGCTCTTGCTGGAGATCTTCTGCAGCTTGCCCGGATGAAGTCAGGCGTCTCTGAGGAATACAGCGATTATTGGCAAAAAGATATGTGCCAAAACTGGAATGATATTTTTGGGTGTGAGGCGGGAGAAAAGTGCTGCGACAGCTGCATTTCATTCTGCCGAATCAAAGCGCAATATTGCAAACGCTGCGGATTTACGGTGCTCAGCAGAAAAGCCATTACGTTTTGTGACCCATGTAAAGAGGCAAGAAAAAAATCGGCTCAAAAAAAGTGGGCTGTTCTTAATGCAAGAAAAAATCTTAGGAAGGAATGAAAAATTATGCCAACAGAAGTGAAAATTATAATGATACCAACAGAGAGGATATTCCATCACAAGGACAATCCGAGGAAGGAGCTTGGAGATTTAACAGAGCTTTCGGAGAGCATTAAGGCACAGGGGATTTTACAGAACCTTACCGTTGTGCCGTGGGGCAATGTTTACCCGGACGAGCCTGAGCCTATAGAGGGAGCTTATGTTACCGTTATAGGGCACAGAAGGACGGCAGCGGCGAAGGCTGCAGGACTTAAAGAGCTGCCCTGTGTTATAGCGGATATGGACTATAAGACTCAGGTTAGCACTATGCTCTTGGAGAATTTGCAGAGGACGGATCTGTCTGTTCCTGAGCAAGCGCAAGGCTTTCAAATGATGATGGATCTCGGCAGCTCTGTTCGGGAGATAAGCGAGAAAACCGGCTTTGCGGAGAGAACTGTTCAGAAAAGATTACAGATAGCGAAGCTTGACAAGGATAAAATGAGAGTTGCAGAGCAGCGAGGAAATGTTACGCTGAATGACTACATAAGGATCGCAGCTCTGACAAACGAAAAGGACAGAGATAATGTTCTCAGTTATGCGGGAACAGCAAGCTTTAATTATATGCTCTCACAGGCAGAATCAAAACAGAAAATTGCGGAACATAAAAAGCTTGTGCCGGGGGATATGAAGGAACTGGGAATTGAGAAATATGACGGCGAGCCCGAAAGTCCGTATACTTCGAATAAGATTGATAATGTTTGTTCGGCTTCGCTTTCCGCTTATGATAAGGACAATCTTAAGATACCAAATAAGAAAGGACTTATGTGGATGATATATCAGGACTGGTTATATATCGTTTGCAAGGCGAAGAAAAAGAAACAGTCCGAACCGAAAAAAAGCGCAAAGGAGATAAAAGCGGATGAAGCAAGGGAGCAGCTAAAGGAAAAGTATCTCTTTATGCGGGAGCTCAGACGTAAGTTTATATTGGATTTTAGCGCTCACAAGAAATATAAGGATGTTATTAACAAATGGCTGCTTTATTTCGTCGTGTGGACCAATATGAGCTATACAAGCAAGGACGATAAGCTTTTGGAGGAAGTAACGGGCATTAAAAATACGGGCGGCGACAGAATTGGCAGGGATGAGACGCTTAAGTGGGCAATGAATTCCGAAAGAGCTGCACTTATTTTTGCTTATTATTTTGCCGGGGATAATACGGACAGATATTATACGCTTTTTACTTGCGATATGAATTACGGCGAAACTATGCCGACATATAAAGAAAATAAAAGGCTTACAAAAATTTATGAAATGCTGGAAGAATTGGGCTATTCGGTGAGCGATGAAGAGCGAAAGATGCTTGACGGAACGCATGAGCTGTTTGGAGGACAAAATGGAGCTTAAAGACCGTTATTCATTCAAGGAAATCGTTGAAGGACAGAAAAAACCGCTTGATTTTAAGATAGCTGCAGCGGTGGAAGTGTTAAAAAATGCATTTACATTGCCGGGACCGTATTCGGTTGCATTCTCGGGTGGGAAGGATTCTACGGTGTTGTGGCATTTGATCCGTACATATTTTCCCGATCAAAGTTACCATGTGATTTTCGGAAACACCGGAGTTGAGTTTCCTGAAAGCTTAAAATTCGCTCGACATCTCGGTAAAGAGTGGGGTGACGGAGAAAAAGTGCTATTTCACGAAGTGCTGCCGTTACGCCTCGAAGAGGACGAACTGAAATATGAAGCACAAAGGAATATCCTTGACCGCTTGATCCGAGAGGGGCGACTTGCCGAAGTTCTTAAAAACGATGGAAAATTAAAAAGTGCATTAGCACTTGAGCGAATGGCGACATCGGAGGAGATGGAGGACTTTCGGGCGCGGGGACTTATATGGAAAAAGGGAATACGTAAGAGCTATTGGTATTGTGTGGATCAGTACGGTTGGCCTATCCTTGGAAAGAGCGCGTGCAAACTGACTGCAAAGCGTATTAATATTGACTGCTTTCTCCGTTTCTCCGAAACAGTTTCGGACAAAGAAAAATTAAAGGATTTTTACGATCTGCTACGTCACGTTAAAGTATCAAACCATTGCTGTTCAATCTTAAAAAAAGAGCCGAGCGAGAAAAAGCAAGCGGAGCTTGGCGTTAAAGTTGTTATAAAAGGACTGATGGCAGCAGAAAGTCACGCTCGTATGGTGAGTTTTTCTTCAAGAGGACATATTTTTTGCTCATCTCGTCCACATGCACAGGAGTTCTATCACGTTTCGCCGCTGTCCTTTTGGACTGAAGATGATATATGGGAATATATCAGGCTTTTTAATGTGCCGTATGGACCTCTTTATGATATTGAATATACTAATCACAAAGGACAGGTTTGTAAAATAAAACGTAACGGCTGCGTATCGTGTGCAACAGATATCGCATTTCCGAACAACCATTTTTCAGTTCTTCGGCAAACACATCCGGAATTTTGGGAGCTCTATATGTCTCACGGAATGGCCGAGCAGCTTATTGCTCTGCAGCGCTATATGGGAAACGGAAAAAAGAACTATATCAATATCGGCAGAGACGCCGATGATGTTATGGAGCGGCGCCCCTGTGCTTTTGATGATATCGGCGAATACATTGAGAAAAACGAATTCACGGACAGTGAATATGACAGTGAAGCACCAATATAGATAGGGGAGGTAAATTATGCCTAAATATGCAGAGAACACAACAGTTTCCTCCGAGTTATCTCGGTTAGAAATTGAGAAAATACTTATAAAATACGGTGCGGACGGGTTTGCATACGCTACGGTAAACGGTTCGGCGCTTATCGGATTCTGTATGAACGGAAAACAGGTCAAATTTGTTTTACCATTGCCGTCTAAAGAAGCATTCCGTTTGACAGATACAGGGCGGGTGCGTACCGAAAACAGTCAGTATAATGCGTGGGAGCAAGCATGCCGACAGCGCTGGAGAGCACTGAAACTTGTTATACAGGCAAAGCTTGAGGCGGTTGAATGCGGGATATCCGTTTTTGAGGACGAATTCATGTCGAACATTGTGTTGCCCGGAGGAAAAACCGTTGGCGAATTTATGCGCCCGCAAATCGAACAAGCCTATTTAACCGGCGCAGTGCCGAAGATGTTGCCGATGCTCGAAGGAGGTACAGAACGGTGAGTGATAAAAGAGATAACCCGAATTATCCGCCTGGACACTGTTTTACGGTTACGAAGTGCGAGAAGTGCGGAGAGGGATATGAGGCAGACAAGGAACATATTTGCCGAAAGAAAAACAGTTGGCCGAATAAGGATGAGGAGGGCAAAAATGAAACAGAGTGAGATGGAAGTGCCGGAGTAGTGCAGGAGGTGCATTCAATTGGAGTTTTGCTGGGAGCAGGGCTGTTTGACTGAGGAATATTGCTCGGACAGGTTTGTTCCGGTGACGATTGATGAGGATGTTATCAGAGAGATGAAAGAGAGGATAGATATATGAAAGCTTTATATGCGACTAAAAACCAACGAGCGGCTATAAAGGCCGAGGCGGTCAAGCAGGTTTATGAGGCGAGGGATAAGCTATTTAACGATATGGACGCTGTAATCCTTTGGACTCTGCATGAGCGGTTCGGCTTTGGCAAAGAACGGCTCAGACGGTTCTTTGACGGATTTGTTGAGGAATATACAGCACTTCAAAAACACTATGAACTCGGAAAGGATACTCCCTTTGTTTGCAAGGAAAAGCTTAAACAAATCGGCGTTGATGTGGAAGAATGGGAGACTGAAATTAAGGAGGGGTAAAAATGCAGATAAAGAATATTGAAAAGGTTCTTAAGAGGACGCGGACGGTGCAGATAATGCCGGATCCTGCGGGCGGTGTGCTTTGGCTTAGTGACGGGGATGTATATATGCCCTTATTCGGCTTCCCGGCACTGACAAAAGAGAACGTGCAAAGCTTACTTAACATAAAAGAGGATGATCTTGACAAATGGAGTATAAGCGAATGGCCTCTTTCTGAAGAGTTTTGTTTTTCTGAATATCCCGAGGCTGGAGAGAATGAAGAGCTTTTGGAGCGCAGCAGGATAATATTTCAGTATGGCGGCTTTACCGTTGAGCCGCTTGCAACAAGCAAGGGGCTTATATTCCTAAACCGTGACGATATAGCCCCGTTTGAAAAAGAGGACAGGAATATTCAGCTATTTGCGAGGTTCACTAAGGACGGTGCTCCTTATGTTGCCGTTAAAGCCGGAATGTTTCTAAAAGGGCTGATAATGAACAACACCCACGTTGTGACCGAAGAACTGCAAAGGCTGCTGGAATACACGGCAACAGGTGTTAAGAACATCTTTAAGATGTATTAAAAAAAGATAATTATTTGCAGGAGGAATTACAATGGAAAAACTTAGACCAATTGATAATCGCGATACACTCAACGAGGTAGTTAGAACGGGCAAACCAGATAAAAATGGCGCATACCACACCTATGTTATTCAACGGGCGCTTTATCCGGTGGGAGAATCGGCATATACAAAGATTCTTGCGGAGATCAGGTTCCAGCAAGGAATGCCCGGCGCAGAGATATACGAGGACGGCGTTATTGAATGCAATCTTCTTGAGATAGTGAGAGACAGACTTATTTCGCTAAAGCAAGTGTCTTTCGGTGCAAGAGAAATCGAAAAATCACTAACACATATTGAAGAGGCTCTTATGTGGCTAAAAAAAATAACAGCGGATAAGAATGATGTAATATGGTTTATGGATGAAGCGAAAAAAAACTCCAGCAAGCAGCCGGAGTAAAAATGCCGAAACGCCCGAGGGAATGCGGGCGTCCGCAGACGGATGAGCTCTCTGCGCTGATGATGGCAGCTCATTAAATATGATTATTAATATAATGTTAAAAAAACAAGGGCTGAAAGGAAGCCCCTGACGGGGTTCTATTGTATGTTACTAAGTCGACTTTAAAAAACACGGGAAGAGCCGAAAACAGGAGGAAAAACAGAATGGAAAACAAAAGCGATTTTTATAACGCATCTCAGTCTCGTCCCGTCTCGTCTTTTGAGGCGGCGCTGGGACTTATTGAAGAGCAAATAAGTTTGGCCGAGCTGATGCAGGATGTATATAACGCTGATATTTATGACGAGATCGCACGCATCATAGCGGATGTGTATGTTAGAAATCCGAACAATGAAACAAGAATTGACGGTGAGTGGGTGACTTACGGATATGTCAAAGAGGTTTATTCAAGGTTGACATATGACCATGTGCGTGAGGTCGTTGATAATTTCAATAATTGCAGGGAGTATATTAAATTCAAAAAAGCTTATTTACGGACAGCACTGTTTAATATTTGTTTTGAATTCCATTCGGGCATAACTAATAATTTGAAGGCGGCGGGCGTTATATGATCAACGAAAGGATAACTAAGAGCGGGCGGCTTTTGGATGTTGACTTTTACCCGATATATGAGAACGGGCGTAAAATACCGGTGCGGGCAGCGAAAACAAAGCCCAGCAGCGAAGTGCAGGCGAGATATAACGCTAATATGGCCGTTAAGAAAAGCCTTAGGCTTGTTAATGCGAACTTTACAACGGGTGATCTGCTTTTAACGCTCAACTTTACACCTGAGAACGCGCCCGAGGACTATGAGAGTGCGCATAGGACGGTTTATAACTTTTTCAGAGTTGTTAAGCGTATGCGGGAAAAAGAGTTTATAAGAACCGAAAAGGAAATAAGCGAGTTTAAGGCAAAGCTTGAGGCTGCACCTAAAGACAAGTATTTGAAGGACAAGCTTAAAGAGCTGAAAAAAAAGAGAAAGCTTTTGAAGCGTGAATTCAAGTATTATTGCGTGATAGCCGAGGATACATACAAGAGCGGAAAGCACAAAGGCAAAAAGAATTTTCACGCACATTTATTCTTTACGGGCGGACTTGAACGAGATGTTTGCGAGGGGCTTTGGAAGCACGGCGAAAGAGTTAACTGTGACCGCTATCGACCCGAGATATTCGGCCCCGAGGCGGCGGCAAAGTATGCAGCGAAGAACCCGAGGGGCAACAGGCGTTTCTGCTATTCAAAAAACATGGTTGACCCGCAGGTTAGAGAAAAAAGAGGCAGTGTTACAAAGCGCCGTGTTGAAAAGATGTGCAAAGAGCGAGTTGATGATGCGGGCTATTGGGAGAGAAGATATCCCGGTTATCGGTTTATTAGAGCATATCCTAGATTTAACGACTTTAACGGGCATTGGTATTTGAGCGTTGTTATGTATCGGCCGGAAGAGATGGACAAACAGACTTGGTGGCAAAAAGAAAATTGGGACCGATGGTTTGACGTTGATTTTTAAGGGGACATTATGCAGACACTTACTATAAGCGAGCCGAATGAGCGGCAAAAGTTATTTTTGGAAGAAAAACACAAGTATGTTGCCTTTGGCGGAGCGAGAGGCGGCGGGAAAAGCTGGGCTGTTCGGGTTAAGGCGGCTCTGCTTGCTTTACACTATCCGGGAATTAAAATCACGATCGTTCGGAGGACATATCCGGAGCTTAGGTCAAACCATATTGTGCCGTTTTCGGAGATGATGGGGAATATTGCGAGATATAAGGAGTCCACCAAGGAATGCGTTTTTGATAACGGCAGCGTTGTTATGTTCAAATATGCTCAGAACGAGAAAGACATGCGAAAGTTTCAAGGATTTGAGACGGATGTTTTGTTTATTGATGAGGCAACGCAGTTTACCGAAGAGCAGTTTCAGAAGTTTCGTGCGTGCGTTCGAGGCGTAAACGAGTTTCCGAAACGAAGATATCTTACCTGCAATCCCGGTGGCGTTGGGCACAGCTGGGTTAAAAGGCTTTTTATTGACAGGGCTTATAACGAGAACGAGCGTCCCGACGACTACGCTTTTATAAAAAGCCTTGTGACAGACAATAAGGCTCTTATGGAGAGCGACCCCGATTACATAAAACAGCTTGAGGCACTTCCGAGAAAGCTTAGAAAAGCGTGGCTTGAAGG
>JAFLUL010000088.1 GCA_022508845.1 Oscillospiraceae bacterium
ACCTTAAAAACAATAAAGACAAAACTGTTATAACCGAAAACGGAATAATGTACAACGTTGATTTTATCAACGGGCAGAAAACCGGATATTTTTTGGATCAGAAATTTAACCGTCTTGCCGCGGCTGAGATTTCCGCCGGAAAAACAGTTCTCGATTGCTTTACTCACACAGGAGCTTTCGCGCTCAACTGCGTAAAACAAGGAGCAAAAAGCGTTACTGCGGTTGACATATCCGCAGACGCAGTTTCAGTAACAAAAGAAAACGCCGCATTAAACGGCGTTAAAAATATGGACTTTATCTGCGCGGATGTTTTTGAATTGCTCAAAAAGCTCCAGGCTGAAAAAAGAAAAATATATGATTATATTATCCTTGATCCCCCCGCATTTACAAAAAGCCAAAAAACCGTTAATGCTGCTTATAATGGCTATAAACAGATAAACTTAATGGCTATGAAAATTCTTCCGAGGGGAGGCTATCTTGCAACCTGCTCCTGCTCTCATTTTATGACAGACTCTCTTTTCAGAAAAATGCTTCTTGAAGCGGCAAATGAGGCAGGAGTTCAGCTAAAAGTCGTTTGGTGCAGCCGTCAAACAAAGGATCACCCTGTTTTGCTCGGTGTGCCTGAAACAGAATATCTTAAATTTTATATCGTTCAGGTAATCTAATTCGGAAATGCCTCAAGCCTGTATATTCTGAACCCCAGCTCTGAAAACTTTTTCTCATATTCCGTAACGATATTATTTTCAAAATTGCTGTTATGAAGATCAAGCGATACGTTTTTCAGTCTGAATCCGGCTAAAGAATACTGCTCAAGAGAATATTCAAAGAAACCCATATTGTCCGTTTTTTGGTGGATATCCCCCGAAGCGGACAATATTTCTTTATATATTTCAAGAAATCTGATATTGGTAAGACGGCGATTTTCATACGCCTTTTTAGGGAAAGGACAGGAAAAATTGAGATATATTCTTTCAATGGAATGGGGTTTAATATATTTTGTCAGTACTTCCGCGCCGCACTTTATATAAATAACATTATTAACGCCCTCGGTTTCAGCCAGCTCACAGGCGGAGCAGAGAACATTCGGATTTACTTCAACCGCAATAAAGTTTTTATCCGGCTCACGTTTTGCAAGTTCACAAATAAACTTTCCTTTACCGCAGCCTATCTCCATAACAAGAGGCTTGCTGCTCCCGAATATCTCATTAAAATCAATATATTCTTTATTCTTTACCTCCTCCCTGTAATCGGAAGTAATAGGAGGGGTTAAAATAAGATTTGAACATTTTGCGATTTTTTCATCGAGGTGTTTTTTTCTTCTCATTCTCATATCAATTCACCGTAAGCTTATCAAAAAAGCTTTTTATTGTATTATAGTCGGAATTCAGCCGCCCCTGAATAACGTCATATCTTCCACCGCCGCTTCCGTTAAGGGATGATGTAATAATTTTAGTAAAGTCATTTATCTTTACAGCATTAGAAGCAGCTGCAAAGTAATAGCCTTCGCAGTCGTCGCCCGAAACAATGACGGTTATTCCGGCGCTTTTCTCTTTTAACATTATTGCCGCCTGTTTTAATTCCTCGTTGTTCAAGCCGTTTATACGAAAAACAATGCTCTGTTCTGAAAATTCGGAAGTGTCGAAAATATATTTGATAAGCGTGTTTGTTTTTTCAGCTATCATATATTTAAGCTCTTTTTCTTTTTGGAGCAGCTTTATAACCGCCTCGTTGGCTTCATTATGCTTTGAGCATAAAAGATCGGATATTATAAGAGTGTTATCATATTTTATAACATAGTCCTCATATGCGGTTATTCCGCAAATAAGAGTAAGCCTTACTCCGCCTCGGTGTTTTGCTGAAGTCAGAATTTTTATAAGCCCTACCTCACCTGTTGAGCTTAAATGAACAGCGCAGCAGGCACAGGCATCATATCCCTCAATTTCAACTATTCTTGTTTCGTCAAAATCATCAAGCTTGCTTCGGTATGTTAGCTCTTTCAGCTCTTCGTCATTCGGGAACCAGGCATTTACCCTAACATTTTTATAAACGCAGTTATTGGCGGCTTTTTCAAGCTTGGCAAGCTCTTCTTTTGAAAGATACTTATCAAAATCAACCGTCATAACGGTGTTGTCCATATGAAAGCCTATATTATTAACTCCAAACAAACTATGAGCTATTCCCGAAACGATATGCTCTCCTGTGTGCGCCTGCATACGGGCAAATCTCACTTCTTTGTTAACGCAGCACTGAACAATGCTTCCTGCTGAAAAAGAATAGCTGTCGCTGATAAAATGATAGATGATACCGTTATCAATTTTGGTGTCAAAAACGGGCGCATTATCAATATATCCCTCGTCTCCGGGTTGACCTCCGCCTTCGGGAAAAAAAGCGGTTTTATCGAGAATAACGGCGGTTTTTCCTTCAAAATCAATTATATTTTCAACCGTTGCGGTAAATTCAAATATATACGCGTTTTCGTAATAGAGTTTTTGAGTCATTATCAGATATCAAACTCCTTGATTATCGGCTCAGACTGTGTTTTCCAAAAGCTGTTTGCGTAAAGCTCAAGGGTAAAATGCCCCTTAAAATCAAAATCAAAGGTCAAAGTTTTTGTTTTTGGCATATCATATATGTAATATGATGAAAACTCGCTCACTTGCTTTACGATATGATTATCTTTTCCGGCTCTAATAACAATATTATAGCTGTTAGGACGCTCTTCCCCTTTAGCCTGAGAAAAAGTTACTGAAAGCTTACCATCGGCAAAATCAGTCTCAACTAAAGTATCATTATCAAAAACAGGGGCTTTATCTGTTAAATATCTTTTATCAGTATAAACAAAGCTCTTTGGTTCCCAAGGCTTTTTAACATAATAGCCGTCATTAAAGAAGTTACCGCTCAATATGTCAAAGGGCTTTATAAGAACGCTGTTATCTTCAAAAACCTCAACAATATGGAACTGAGCGCATTGCGCTTTATCAGCCGGAACAGTACCGCCGAGCTTGTCAAACTCATCAAGCTCAAAATATGAAAGAGAGCCGGTGCCGACAGAGGTAAAATATTTTTGATGGATACTTCTCGGATCATTGATAGGAGCATGGGAATGCCCCGAAAAATCTATTATCTGAGGATAGTTCATAAGTATTGTTATTATATCATCCTCCCCCCAGCAAATGCTGCCGTAAACTGTATCGGTGAGGTGAGGATGCTGGAAAAAGAATATAGGCTTACGGTAATCATCCTCACCCGCCTTTTTCAGCTCGTTTGCTATCCACTCACGCTTTTTTTCGCGGATTTGGCAGCCTCTTTCGGTTGAAACACTTATAAAATGGAATCCGTTTATAATATTATGTTCATCCGGCTCAACGGAAAAAATTTCTCTCAGTCTGGAATAGGCTCCTTCTTCGCCGTCTTCAGAATGAAATTCGTGACTTGCAAGGGTGAGGATCTTCTTGGTCTCCGGACGGACATACTTATCAAGAGAATCCTTAAACATAAGCATTTGTTCTCTTGATCCGCTGTTTGCAAAATCGCCGATAACATAAATCGCGTCAATTTTATTATAATCCTGATTGTCGGCGTATTTATAGGCAAGCTCCATTCCCCTCTTAAATCTCTCAGGCTCGGTGTTTATATTTTCTTTATAATGGATATCGCTGCAAGCAATAAATCTCAATACGGTTTTCATATTATTAACCTCCAAAAAACAATATTTATTGAAAAAAACCTCATTTGCCTGACGACAAATGAGGTCTGCTGAATGGAGCGGATGACGAGGCTCGAACTCGCTACCTCCACCTTGGCAAGGTGGCGCTCTACCAGATGAGCTACATCCGCAAATTTGGCGACCCGAATCGGGCTCGAACCGACGACCTCTAGCGTGACAGGCTAGCGTTCTAACCAACTGAACTACCGGGCCATACTGCGGGAAAAAGCCTGCGCTAAAATCCCAATAACTTTGCCTGAGACAAATCGGAAAGCTATTTGCAACCGTTTTCTCCGTGACTGCGAAACATATTATATAATATCCTTTTTTGTTTGTCAAGAAAAATTTTCTATTTTTTGGAAATTATCTTAAAATATAATGCCACCCGAAATCATACGGATGGCATAAAAATATTTATCGGATCATATAAGCTTAACTTCTATAGTATGGATTTCATTATCCGAAAGACTAAGCTCGGCTTCAATCAAACCGTTTTCACGTTTATTAAAAGGCAGTTGTGTTCCGTCAAGTGTTAATGAATAATCATATTTTTCGTTCAAAACAATTATAACTGTTGATTTATTATTATTGCCGAAACAGGTTATTTCTCCGGAAAAATGTGTGTTATCATCAGAAAAAGCAGCCTTATCTACCCAAGTATCAAAGCCCGTATTAAAAGTACCCGGAGTATAATAGGCATTTGCCCACATACTGATGGGAGTGGACAAACCTCCAAAATTATGGAACCAGCCGCCTCTTCCCGTTACAACATTTACCATCTCAAAGGTATAGTAGGAGTCGTCAACCTCGCGTTTCCAAATATTAAGCGCACGGCGGGCGATCTCGTAAGCAAACTCCGTTTCGCCCAGGTCAAGCAAACTTTTCCAGATGAACCATTGATGCGGGAACCATACGTTGCCGTTCCAATATCCGTTTACCTTAAAATATCCTGCGCTCATATCCACCGCGCTGATACCATAGGGCGAAAGCATCTCGTTCTCGTTTTTCAGGTGTCCCAGAATTCGGCTTTTCTGAGTTTCATCACACACTCCGGCGATAAGCGGATAAATGCCGTCTAAGCCTTTATTAAAGTTTTCTCCTTTATCAGTGCGCATCAACTCCACCGGTAAATATTGCTCGTTATGCAGCACATATCCGTAATAACCGCTCTCTGCATCCCAAGCATAGTTGTTCAGCGCATCGGTAAGTTTTAATATATCTTCATTATATATAGCCGCTTCTTCAGTTTTTCCTGTTTTGGATGCCACCATAGAAAGGATCTTTGCGCAGCGAATAAGCTGGGAAGAAGAGATAACCGGAGCAGCAGTATCGCGGATTTCCCGATCCATCATCTCAACCTGAGCCGGATAATCGTCCATACCACTTGATGAATAAAAATAATCATAAGTCGTTGTTAATCCGCTCTTAAATTTTGCCGTTGTTGAACCTCTGATTTTTCCGGCGAGAAAATCATAATACAGTTTAAGCCGATCATACAACTCAAAAAGTTTTGATTTATCCGTTTCGCGCTTGAGCATTTCAAGATAGAGATACATCTGCACCGGAACCGGCGAGCCGTGATGCAAAAATGCATAGTCGGGGTTTTTATTATCACTTAAATATGTTTCTAAGCTATATTCCGCAAAGGATGGCGCAATATCAAGCATACCGAGGCCGATAAAACCCGAATCCCAGGTATAAAGGCAATCCCAGCGTTTTCCGGGTGTGTGATGAATGATATATTCACCGTGTTTATAAATGGGATAAACGGCATTTGCCATCAGAGTTGCACGCAGGATATTAACGCTGAGCTCATACCCCTTTCCGCTTTTGTTAAACTGCGCATTTATTGCGTTCTTTTTGCGCTCTTCATAAATCTTTTCATAGTCCTGTTCTGTTTTATATTCAGCGTCTCCGCGGGATATAACAGCATATTCGATATGGCTTGTTCCGGGTTCAACAAAAATAGTATGCACAATTGTATTCAGGAAAAATCCATCATCGCTGTGTTTTCTCGAAAATGCGCCCGTAAAGCTTTCAGTAACATCGTCAAATGAGGGATCGGAATTTGAAAGACGAGCTGTCATACAGTCCTCAAGAGAGCCTGTGGCAATATGTCGAAAGCGGGTATTTCCGTTAAAGGTTCTCAAGTGATAAACTCCGTCTATATCGGGGAATTTACAGCCGGAACGATATCCGTCTCCCGCAGCATCGCTTACCTTTTCGGTTTTTATGCTCGGAATATAATCATAATTCATTGTTTGAACGCCGATCTCTTCACAGTTTTCTCTTTCGGTAATGCAAAGAAAATCAAATTCCGCTCCTCCGGTTCCGAGAGCAGAAAAATTTAACTGCAATTTTCCCTTTTCAAGTTTGCCGAGAGAAATTCGGGCAAAAGCAAGGTCATCCGCAGGTGCAAGGGTCAGCCTATATGTGTCATTCAAAAGAAATTCAGCTGCGTTATCGCCCTGAATAACGTTTACCCCAACCATTTTCCCCGGCTCATAGTTTATAGAGCTTGTACGGTAACGAACAGTTAATACTGCGTCCTCATAAACTTCAGGGATATTGAGGGTATAGGAAACAGCATCTCCTTTAACCGCGCCGAAGGGAGGGAGATAGCGGTGGGGCATATGCCATTTTCCAACCCTGTCGCCAAGTCCGAAGCCCCCAATAAAGCGTTCGTCTTCAAACTCGCCTTTTTTATAGCCGTCCGGGTTTTGCTGATCCCAAGGACGGGGTTCAGCATAAGAATAGATATCATAGTCAAGCGCTTTTATATAGATGTTTTTATCGGGAAGAATAAGCTTGCAATAGGTATTGGTCGGATATTCCGCCGATTCAAAATAATTTATGAGACAGTTTTGTATCAGCGCGGAATTGTTAATAAATTCCGTGCGTATTAAAGTGCTGTCTTCGCTCAGCCGAACATAGGATACATAGGAATAAACCTCATCCTTGCGCAAAAGATCATGCCTATATGTAACAAGCGAATAATCCGCGGAAAATTGCCAGGGATGGCAATCCGAAGGCAAGGTAACATTCGGAATGCGTATATCCCCGCCAAAAAGCGCAGGTACAGTTGTAATATCAAAACGAACGCCCTTTGCGAATGAATGATTTGCAATATGAGAAAGTCCCATATATTTTTTCCCGTAAGGTCCCCAAGAGGGAAAACAACCTGAAACAGTCATACTAACTCCCTGTTAAAAAAATTTTCAGTAGTCCTCAGAAACACCTGAAATCGTTGATTTCGCTATGAAACGAAGTTATTATATCATAAGAAACAAACATCGGCAAGTTATAACAAATGAAAAAAATTAAATTTATTCAGCGATTATGTGTATCTGCAGTTTTTGCAAACAGAATACGGATAAAAAAAAGAAAGCTTCTTTTTGCAGTATTTACAATGTTTTTCGGCATAAGGCTGCTTTTCTAAAAGCTTTGATATTCTTTTTGAAATAATGAGTTTTTCTCTTAAAACATCAATCAGCTCTTCCTCAGTGCCGAAAACACGGTAATAGTTTCCCAAAAGGTCATATTTTTTATAAAGCATTTCAAGGCGCTCAAGATCAGACGAAACATCTTGAGGAGGAAAACAAAAATGAGCCCCGTTTATTTCGGCATCGCAAATATCACGCCACACCGCAAGCTGAGTTTGGTTTTCAATGTCAAACGGCAGCATTGCAAGGCGGTAAATCAGCTCTTTATCATCAGTTTTCTTTTCGAGCTGAAGAACGAGCTTCAGGATTTCATCCATATTCTGACGAACAAATCCGGCGGGAAGCTGAATCTTGTTCCATTTGCGAATTGTATCGCTGATAGGCCCTTCTATACCGAGAAGTGTCTCCGGAAAGCTAACGGCAACATTGGTTATATTGTTATCCTTACAATAGAAAAGAGCTTTCAGCTTTTCCGGGGATTCGCAGCAGGTAAAAAATCCCTCGTCATATTTTCCGAAACGACCTGCCCTGCCGGCTATCTGCCTTACTTCCTCAGGAAAAAGCTCTCGCCTTGAAACTCCGTCAAACTTTTCAAGCTTTAAAAAAACAACTCGTTTTATGGGAAGGTTCATTCCCATACCTATAGCGTCAGTTGCAACAACTACCTTTGTATCCCCTGCAGCAAATTTCTCCGCCTCACGGTGGCGAACGTCATAAGGAAGATTACCGTACACAATGCTGCAAGGAATTTGAAGCTCTTTAAGCTCGGCAGCGCAGGCATGTACATCCCGTCTGGAAAAAACGATTAGAGCGTCTCCCTCTTCAAGATCCTGCGGGAAGCGAAACTGTTTGTTTTCCTGAATCAGCGGAACAAGCCTCTCATGTTCAATGATTTCATACGTATCATTGCAGGAATCTATAAGAGAAATAATAACATCCTTCGCCTGAGGAGCAAAGCATATGTGAATTTCGTTTGCGCACAGTCCGAGAATTGCTTTTGTCCAGCTGCCTCCCCTCTCTCTGTCAGCTATCATCTGTCCTTCGTCTATAACAGCAATATCATAGCTTTTATATAAATCAGCCATTTCTATAGTTGAAGCCTGCACCGAGGCTCCGGGTATAACATCCTCTTCTTCACCTGTTACAAGAGAACACAACACTCCTCCTTCGCGAAGCTCTGAACAAACCTCATAAGCCAAAAGCCTCAAAGGGCCAAGATACAAACCATTATCTGCAGCCTTCAGTCTCTGTTTTGCAGCAAAGGTCTTTCCGCTGTTTGTTGGACCCATATGAAGGATAAAATGACGGTAAATTCTTCTCGCGGCAGGATAAAGCTCCGGTATTGTTTCAGGAAGAGCCGAGAGCACAGGCAAGAGATCCTTTGCCCGACGTTTTTGATCTTCTCGTTTTAGAGCTGAATAAAATTTCAAAAACTTTTCGCTCTCCATAGCGGCGAGCAAATCTTTTTTCAGCCAATACTCTTTCGGACGCGGCGGCTTTTCCTTAGCGCCGTTTCTTGGGGGCGGCAAAAAAGACGCGATCATCTTATCCGTCCATCCTAAATGCCGAAGTTCTCTGCGCCTGAAATATGTTTTATTATACTTTTTTATTGTCTTGCTCTTTGCAATATTCATATTAAGATAAAAAAAATATTCCTTAAAAACAAAATTATACTATAAATCAAAAAAAGCAGATGCTATAGCATCTGCAATTATTATATGGAGGTACCACCCAGATTTGAACTGGGGAATCGAGGTTTTGCAGACCTCTGCCTTACCACTTGGCTATGGTACCAAATGGAGCGGATGACGAGGCTCGAACTCGCTACCTCCACCTTGGCAAGGTGGCGC
>JAFLUL010000089.1 GCA_022508845.1 Oscillospiraceae bacterium
CAAAGAAGGTGGCCGTATAGTCCGGCATCCAGCCCGTCATAAGGGCAACGCCGAACAGACCTACACCAAAGGTGATGATCTCTGAAAACTTCATATACTTTTTTTGTTTTTCTTTAACTCCGGTCATAAAGAATTCTCCTCCTTAATATCAGATTTGTATATCATTTTAGCAGGTTTTTTGCATATAATCAACAGAATTCGGTATGATTTTTCGCAATTTTTTTATTTTTCCATAAAATCAGATTTGTTTTTTGCTTTGATATTTTTTAAACTCAAAATGATAAGTTCACCCATTCTGTTTTCTTCATATTATGTATTTTTCCGCTGTTTTTAATGAGAATTGCTTCAATTCTCGGTTTTTGAGAGTAATTTTCGGTTTGCGCGGTTGTTTTTTCTGTGTCGATTTTGTAGAATAAAAACGTGATCACAAGCAAAAACACAGTAAAATCACATTAAAGGAGTTTTGATTTATGGAAAGAAGATCCATCGGTCAGTTTATTGCCGCTCTGAGAAAAACACACGGTATGACGCAAAAAGAGCTTGCTGAAATGCTTTCGGTTTCAGATAAAGCGGTCAGCCGCTGGGAGAGAGACGAAACCGCGCCCGATATAAGTCTTATTCCGGTTATTGCGGAAATCTTCGGCGTAACATCGGATGAAATTCTTCGCGGCGAAAAAATAATCAATGAAAATTCAGTTTCTAACGAAGGAAACGCTAAATCGGAAAAGAGATTGAAAAATCTTATAAATACTGCAAAAACAAAATTCAGCGTAAAAAGCATTATTTCCCTTGGTATTGCAATTATCGGCTTGATAGTTTCAATGATATGCAATTTTGGCTTTAACCGGGCGAGGATCGGATTTCTGATCGGATGCATATTGTTTCTCGCCGCAATTCTTCTTGAAATCATCTTTTCAATTTATGCTTTTTCGGTTTCAAACAGCGATGACTTTTTCGGCGAAAATATAAACGGTTTTAAGAAGTTTCTGATTATGAAATGCCGAAACACCTTCTGCGCAATTTTTTGCATCTTTGCCTTTTCTCTTCCGCTTGTATATCTCGCTTATGACGCATATTGCGGTATCTATTTTGATAGTTGGTTGATTCAGGGGCTTATCTGCTTTTTTGCCGGCGCCGCGATCTGTATATTTTCGTGGTGGATAATAAAATATATTCTTTCAAAAAAAGGAATTCTTGTTCTCTCTGAAGCCGAAAAAATCAGGTTTAAGATTCAAAAACGGACAGTTCTTGCCGCCTCGATCGTTCTTGCCGCAACTGTTTTTTGCCAGCTTGTGTTCAACAGCTGTGTTTCATACACAGTCTTTTCAAAGGGAACGGCATTTAGCGATATAAACGAATTTATCGAATTTATGGAAACGCCTAAAGACGAATACAGCGATTCTGAGCAGATGTCAATGAATTCTTCGGCGGCAGAAACGCACGTTGATGAAGAAAACAACGGCAGTATATATGAAGAAATCGGAGGTGGAGCCGGCGAATACGATGAAGCCCCCGATTATTATGGAGATGAATATGATGAGCATACGATACGCGTTAACGGAAAAGACATCGTTTTTGTGCAAAGGAATCTTCAGGTTATCGGATTTGAATATAAATATGATAAAAACTCCGATATTATTTGCGCAACCGCATACACAATAAACGATTACGCGCAGGGTCATTATGTTATAGATATAATTAACTTCTGTTTTATGATCCTTTATATCGCTGAAGCAGCGTTCTTTATTATAAAATATTTCCTGAAGGTAAAAAAGCAGAGTAAGCCCTGATGTTTCATATTCTCCCGATGAAGTTTGAATTCATCCGTCAAATACGAATCTGTCCGGGCCGTAAGGAGCATCCGGTTGCAAAAAGCACTTGCGAAAGCAAGTGCTTTTTGCTGCACTGCCGCTATCTTTTTTATTCTGCCATATGAGCGGAAATTTTTTCTGTTGTCCGTTTTTACCGGACACAAGTAGCTTTGCAGCGTTTCGCCCATAAATAGCCATTAGTTATTGACCTTTTTCAAATAATATGATATTATAAAGAAAAAATGTGCAAAATCACTGAAAAGTGTGCAAAAACACTGAAAAATGGTTTGCGTTTTATGGTGAGGCGTGCAATAGGTGAGGCGTGCAATATTTGAACAAGCAAACAGCATTATCAACCCCCGGTTTCGTTCCGATTTAGAGCTGTCCGGATCGTATAGTACCGCGTTCAGGGCAGCGCACCGCGTTTTGAGAACAGATTTGAATATGTATTGAAAGAGGTTTGTTATGAAGCGAAGAATTTTTAGTATATTGCTTGCTCTGACTATGTTGTTTTCCGCGTTTCCTATCAAAGCGCCATTGGTGGCAGCGGAGGATAATATAACTCCCGGAACCGTGGGGCATATTGCGGACGCCGACACCACGGACAGCTATCCGCAGCTGGTCGCTCTGCGCAACGAATCCCGCAGAGCAGGCCGTGTGTGGGCGGATAAGTCTGTATTTACGAAGGAGATAATTCTGGATATGGAAACGGACGGATATGACGGAAGCGTATCCGTATCCCAAAAAAACGGAAGAGATTTTCTGCACGTTTTTTCCACGCTGGGATCGAGCCAGGTGGTAGACACGAAGGAAACCATCCCTCTTGACGTTGTGTTTATACTGGACTTTTCCTCATCGATGATCACCCATGGCAGCGCTATTGAGAAAAGCACACGTTTCCACAAAACAATAAGCGCTGTAAACGATGCTATAAACACCCTCATATTCAACAGTCCGGACAGCCGCGTGGGAATTGCAACATACGGAAAAACAGCTATGCAGCTCATGCCGCTGGTAAAGCCTATTCCCGAGGTTGGTAAAACAGATACTGAATGGCTTGAAATAACTCATTTCACTTTAGGTTCCAGCGCTAAAGTAGAGGTTCACCAAAAAGCAAAAAAGGCTACCGGCGCGAGCGAATGGGAGAATATAGATATAAACCAAACTGTTGAGGTCGATCCTGCTACCAATCTGCAAGCCGGTCTTGCGGCAGGTATGAGTATGCTGGCGGAAGAGAAGGTCACTACCTGGAAATCTCCAAGGAGTAAAATTGAATACGGCCGCATACCTGTTGTTATAGTTATGACGGACGGCGGCTGCAACACATTGTGTCAGTCTAATGATCCGAACGATACATATGACGCAACAGCCTGGTATGACACAAATTATAAAAAGAACAGAAATGAGTTCGCTAATGATGATGCCGGAACCTATATCCCTTCAGTCTCATTCCCTACTCTGATGACGGGGGCATATAATACGGCTCGTATTGACGCAAATTATGCTGAAACGGAACCGCATAAAAAAGCAAACGCCAAAGGTGAGGGCATTGCATATATCTATGGTGTTGCAGTAGATATTAATAGTCTCAGTTACAGCGATATTGCAAAAGCAAAAATCAGCGCCACATTAAATCCGAGAGAGTATTTCGACAGCGCTTCGAAGTGGGTGGTTCGGAATACGGGTGACGATGACCAACAAGCATATCAAAGAGCATATCCAAAAACATATCAACTCTATAGCAGCAAAGAGAATGCATATGAGTGTGAGCATCATAGTACGTATGTTGATAAAAAAAATGATACAACAGTGCCGCATACGGGTTGGGCGAATATGACGTCCGGAAATCTCCATGCGGGTTGGCTGCTGAATAAAGCACCCGCATCAACATCAAATTCAACTATAGATATATATGTTTCCCAGCTCCCGAAAGACAGCAGCATCTCTAAGCAGGATGTTATGGATAATCTCTTTTATACAGACGGTTACGAAGAGGCTCTCGCTGAAGATGTGAGCGATCTTTTCTCAGGACTCATCATAGAGATCGCGGGTGAAAAACGCGAGGTATTCATACCTATTGAAGGCAGCAATGACATCATCGGCACAAAGGACGCCCTGACCTACTTGGACCCCATCGGTAAGTATATGGAGGTAAAAACCGTAAAGAGCGTACTGCTGTTCGGAAAAATGTACAATGTGGACACGGACGGCGGGTTGAAATATTATGACGAAAAGGGCAATTTTATAACTGATAAAGCAGAAGATCTGACGGACGAAGGCTATGCCTACACCGAGCAGCACTATAAAATAGTTGAAGAGGCAACGATAGAAAATCCCTGCTACGGCGAGAACAGCCGCGTAACGTTTAATTTGTCCGAAATAGAGATATTTGAAAGAGACACCGGAAACTTCTGGGACACGGATGTCGGAGATGAAATGAATTCGGACAAAGGCTACGATAAGGCTTTGCACGTAAACATACCCGTCAATGCGCTGCCGATGCAGGTGGCAAACATTCTGGTGAATAGTGACAACGTAGCTATAAACTATTCTACAAATGTTGGTGATGAAGATGAATATAAAGATCCCGATTTAAAAACTAAAAATCCTGATTTATATAATGAATATGTTGAAAAAAAGACTCAGTCCACCCCGCTCAGGGTGTTCTATGAGGTCGGCATTGCCGATGAGATAACAACGGAACGCGGAAATGTGGATCTGACCCAGGTCAGCCCGGACTACATATTGAATAATCAGGGTGACGACGATACTGTTTATTTCTATTCCAACTGGTATAAAGAGACCGTGTACGACGGCTACGTTACTGAGGGAAACGCAGAATTTACCTATGGCGATCCGGTTCTGACCTTCAGCCCCAGTGAGCAAAACCGCTACTATATTTTCCAGAAGACACTGCCCCTGTATAAGAACACTTCCGGCGACACTTTAGGCGGAGTGGTCAGCGGATCGGATGAGGAAGGCTGGTTTTTGAACGGTAAAAAGCTCACGCTTGTAAAAGATGCAAATGATGTTAAGGATGAAGGTAATGCTGATTATGATGCTAAAGAAGACTGGTTCTATATATTGATCGAATATTACAATAAAAACGGTCTTGTGCATTACGCTCTTCCGCGTATGGGCCATGAGTTTGGCAAAGGCATCAGCGGCAAATTGCTCGACCATGACTATCTTTGCTGGTACGATCCGGCCTCGGACGAGGTCCGCGACTTCGTTGCTGAAGACGGCAGCCACATACCGAGCCCCGGCGCCGGCTATGTTGTCGCGGCAAAGAGCGGCGGTCTGAGAGTTGGCGATATGGCTGCGGGTATCGGCATTAAGGGGGAGGCAAATAATTTAACCCATACTTCAGACACCTATTATATGCCTACTGTAAGTGAATCAACTCTGGGACAGAGCGCCGACGATGTTGTTATTAACCTGTATTTGGGAAACAACGGCAGACTTGCCGTTCACGATACCCAGCTGCTTGTTACAAAAACGGTAGAAACTATCGGCGAGCATAACCCGATTTCGAGTAATATGGCTTTCAGGTATTTCATTCGGCTTCTTACAAAAGAAGGTAAACCGGCGCCAATGGGAAGCGCTATAAAAGCCACAAGAGAAATAATAACGATACCGGATGAAAAAACAGGAGAAGAAAAAGAAGAAACAATCTGGCGCGCCCGGATCGAAACGATCGATCTGATGTCCAATAACCAGGGGCTGCTGTTTAACAGCGACGGCGTCACGTTGGCAATAGTAGACAAAAACGGCAATCGTATTACCGATCCGGATAAATATCAGGAAGGTTATCATGTATATATCGGCGGCGTCGGCTCGGGTGATAACTTCACATATACGCTGTTTGATTCTAAGAAAGGCCAAAGCTTTCATAGCAATCTCGGAAGCGGTCAAGACCTGCTTGTGCCTATTGAGGATGTATATCTCGTTCCTGTAAAGGACTATAACGCTGCAGGGAGTGCAGATGGCAACGGTAACTGGGCTTTTCCTGAGGACCCTGATAACGCAGGTCTTAAAAAACTAAATGAGCCCTTAATTGTTGGTCATGTAGGATTTAATGATAAGTCGCAAATCGGCTTTGCCGTTCAAACAGATTATATGAGCGCAACCAAATATCAAACACAAACGCTCGAGTTTGATAGTGATGGTTATGCAAGTTTTATGTTGAGGGACGGCGAGGGGCTGCTTTTCATCGGTCTGGAATCCGGCACAAAATATACAGTAACAGAAGTGCTTACGGATGATCAGGTGGATCAAGATATTACGCTGAGAAAAGTTAACCATATAGAGAACGGTAATCATAATGAAATTACCGACAAAGTCTATGACGGAAGTTCAGCGTCTGACGCCTCCCACAATTTTAATAATAAAAATCATACTTACACTGTTTACGGTGACACAACCTCGCTTTTAACGGAGGCGGTTCATTACTTCAACACTCCGCCGAAAACAAACAAGGAGCTGGTTGAACCCGAGCAAGAATATGTAAAAGTCGGAGACGAAGTCACGTATGTGATTTATTGGGGAAACGACCAGAAGAAAAATGATAAATATATAACGGCTGATATTACTATCGATGACCCGCTTGATGAGGGCGTCAATTATGTGTCCGCGGATTTTGTTGAGCTTACGGAAAACGGCGAGTATAAGAAGATCGATCCTTTGCCGAAGGGTTGGGGATATATATATAATTCGGATACCCGCACTGTTACCTGGACGATAAAGGATGCTCCGCCGAATTCGTATGGTTTTGTCAGGCTGAAGGTCAAGGTCAATGCGAACGCACCCCTTGATAAAAACGGGGCAGCCGATAATAAGATCAGCAACAAAGCGGTTACCGTTATTAACGGCTATGAGATCTCCACCAACACTGTTGACACCCCTGTGAACGAGTTCTATAAGACGGAGGTTTCCGTTGAAGGGCCTGACGGTAATATAGCGGTCGGTGAAGGTGCGGGTAATCTGACTAAGGATGCTGAATCCAATCACTACGTAGGACCGCTGGTCGATGAGCACTGGAATATCACTTATAATATTTTATTTACAAACTATAAAACTGAAAAAGCAACGGTCACTATAACCGACCCGCTCGATCCCGATGTGGACTTTGTAAGTGCGAGCTACCGCGAGGTAACATTATCATCGGAGGATGAGGAGCAGTCGGGAATAGGCAGCGGCGTAAGAATTATATATGATTCCGAAACTCGGACTGTCAGGTGGATCATTGCTGATGTTGAACCCTACGCCAGCGGCCATGTATCCTTGACCACCAAGGTGAACTCTGCAGCGTGGGGTAAGGATGAAGGCGCCGGAGATTCGTCTGACGATGCGCCTAAGGAGTTTAAAAAGGTAGAAAACGGAAAAATCGAAGAGTCCGGCACCTACATTATGGTTTACAACAAGTACGCTGCAAGCAATACGATCTATAAAGGCAGCACCAGTGTTGAGTTGGAGGGCAGAAATATTACTGACATCATGGTCGGTGATGATACAATAATTATCGATCCTGACACGAATACTGATATTATGTGGGAGGCTGAGTTTTCCAACGGTCAGTTTTATCTTAAAAATGTAGGTAACGGAAATTATCTGGGGCTTGATGGCAACACCGTAAAACTTGATCAAAATAATTCAACTCTTTGGGCGAATGACGTCAGCGCCGGAATCTTTATCAACGGCAATACACATTTCGGAAACTTCAATGGAAAAACCAATTTCCGTGGGTATAGCGGCGGCCTTTACACTGCATTCATCTACAGTATGACCATCTACAAACTCGAAGAAAGTTATTCGGTATCGGAATCGGATGAGTATGAAATCGCAGGAAATGTAATCACCGAAGAAGGAAGATATCTTATGACCTACGATGTTCAGGAGAAAGAACTCGGTATGGTAGCCGCGAGTTATGAGGAGAGCAACGGAAGCTTGTATGGTCACTCAATTAAAGACTTTGTTAACTCAGATGGCTCAATTACTACTAATAAAACTGAAGTTGCATGGGATAAACACGGAATTATGTGGGATGTTGAGGCCGGGCCTGCCGGAGACGTCGCCAATGGTTTTTATCTTAAAAATGTTGCAAAAAAACAGTATCTGTATATCGGAAGCGGCAGCTTTAAGTTTGTGAGTGATAAATCATCTGCGTCGCTGTTTGAAAATGCCGATAAAAGCCCCGGAGTCCTTAAGAGCGGTAATGTATATTTCGGAAACTATAATAGTTCCAATCAAAATTACAGAAACTTCCGCGGATATGCCAGCAGCTTTTACCAAAGTGTTATCAGGGGTATGACCTTCTACAAACAAGCAGAGCCCAAGCAGGATGTTGATCCCGGTGATGATCCCAATGCAGAGCCGGGCAAAGGTGACTACAAGATCCTCAATACTGCAAGCATAAGAATAGACAATGACTCACGGCAGATCACCGACACTATTGAGAATCCGCTGTTAGGAAGTCTTATAGTGGAAAAACAGCTTATCGGGTCGAACGAGGCTGATAAAGCGAACGAAGAATTTGAATTTATTATCACGCTGAAAATGCCGAACGGCGCTGCCTTTGATCCGAATAAGTTTATAATAACAGGAGACGCCGCAATAGATTGGAATACCGGTTCCGGCGGAGACACCGGCGTTGGAAGCGTTAAACTCAAGCATGGTCAGTCGGTGAGGATCGATAACCTGACGTGCGGTGTTGAATACGCCGTAACCGAAAAAGCGGATGAAGAGTTTCCTTTGCAAAGTGTCACGGTAAACGGAAAATCGGCCGATACCTCTCCAAACGGAAAAATTGATGCTAAAGAAACAAAAATAATTTTCTGTAACGCTCCGGAAAACTATGAGCTTGTAGAGCTCCCCGCCGGCGGCGGCAAGGGAACTATGCTTTACTGTATACTCGGCAGCTTTCTCACTATCGGCGCGATCCCGTGGCTTATTATTGAAATAAATAAAAGCAGACGTGTCAATGCGTAATTTGATGAGTTTACGAAAGTTATATGATTTGATCAAATAAGGCTCCGGGCAATAGTTGAGGCAAAGAGCCAAACAGAAAATTGACTATCAAGCAGCTGCGATCAAGCGGCTGCTTGTTTTTTATTTAATAGGAAACTTCTCGTTTCCTATTAAATAAAAAGATTTTAAC
>JAFLUL010000009.1 GCA_022508845.1 Oscillospiraceae bacterium
TTGATCTTCTCAACGATTACCTTGCCCTCAGAGGGGCTTACCTGCATAACCTTACCGGTTTTGCCTCTGTCTTTGCCGTTGATAACAGTTACTGTATCGCCGGTTTTAACATGAACCTTTTTGCTCATCTCTTTATCCTCCCTTACAGTACTTCGGGAGCGAGACTGAGGATCTTGGTGTAATCCTTGTCACGAAGCTCTCTCGCAACCGGCCCAAAGATACGGGTACCCTTGGGGTTTTTGTCTTCTTTAATGATTACCGCTGCGTTTTCGTCGAAACGGATGTAGGTGCCGTCATTTCTGCGGACGCCCTTAGCCGAACGAACGATAACAGCCTTAACAACGTCGCCTTTTTTAACAACGCCGCCGGGTGTAGCCTTTTTAACGGAAGCTACAACAACGTCACCGATATTGGCATATTTTCTGCCCGTACCACCGAGAACACGGATGCACATAAGCTCCTTAGCTCCGGTATTATCGGCAACTTTCAATAAAGTCTGCTGCTGAATCATAGATATGTGCCTCCTTATTTAGCCTTCTCAATGATTTCAACAACGCGCCATCTCTTATCCTTAGAAAGAGGTCTGGTTTCCATGAGAAGTACACGGTCGCCTATGCCGCATTCGTTGTTTTCATCATGAGCCTTAAGCTTGATGGTATGATTAACTATCTTGTTATAAAGAGGATGTCTGACCTTGTCTCTTACGGATACGACTACGGTCTTATCCATCTTATCGCTGGTAACGATGCCGACACGGGTTTTTCTTAAATTTCTTTCCATTTATGATATCCTCCTTTATCAGGCATCCTTGCCGGAAAGCTCTGTCTCTCTGAGCACTGTAAGCACTCTCGCGATGTCCTTCTTTACGGCGCTGATACGCATTGGATTGTCGAGCTGGTTGATGGCCTGCTGGAAGCGCAGCTTGAAAAGCTCATCTTTAAGCTCACGAAGCTTTGCTTCGAGCTCGGAAGCTGACAATTTTCTTATTTCTGCTGCTTTCATTCGGCTTCAACCTCCTGCTCTTCTTTTTTAACAAACTTGCACTTGATGGGAAGTTTGTTTGCGGCGAGACGCATAGCTTCTCTGGCTATTGCCTCGTCAACGCCCGCTATTTCAAACATAATTCTGCCGGGCTTAACAACGGCAACCCAATATTCGGGAGAACCTTTACCTGAACCCATTCGGGTTTCAGCGGGCTTCTCGGTTATGGGCTTGTCGGGGAATATTTTTATCCAGACCTGACCGCCGCGCTTGATATATCTTGTCATAGCGATACGGGCGGCCTCTATCTGATTTGAGGTTATCCAAGCGGGCTCAAGAGCCTGAAGGCCGTAATCACCGTAGTTAACGGCTGTGCCTCTGTGCGCTGCGCCCTTAAGACGGCCTCTCTGCTGTCTGCGGTATTTAACACGCTTTGGCATTAACATTTTTACGCCCTCCTGTCTCTTCTCTGCTTTTTGCCGGCTGAGGCGTTCTGGTTATTGTCGTGAAGAACCTCGCCTTTGTATATCCAAACCTTAACGCCTATGCGGCCGTAGGTTGTTTTTGCCTCAGCAAAGCCGTAGTCGATGTCGGCTCTGATGGTCTGAAGCGGTATTGTGCCTTCCTTGTAGGTCTCGCTGCGGGCGATTTCGGCGCCGCCGAGTCTGCCGCCGCACTGGATCTTTATTCCGTTTGCGCCAAGTCTCATGGTGCTGCCGATGGCCTGCTTAACGGCGCGGCGGAAAGCAACTCTCTTTTCAAGCTGCTGAGCTATTTTCTCTGCAACGAGCTGAGCGTTGAGGTCGGGCTGCTTTATTTCAATGATATTGATATAAACGTCCTTATCGCCGCCGAGCATCTTTTTGCAGGTGGCCTTGATCTTTTCGATCTCGGCGCCGCCCTTACCGATAACCATACCGGGCTTTGCGCAGTGGATATTTATGCGTACTCTCTTGGGATCGCGTTCGATCTCTATCTTGGGAACGCCGGCGCTGTTCAAGGACTTCAGAAGATACTCACGAGTCTGATAATCGGATACGAGAGTTTCGCCGAAGCTTGACTTATCTGCATACCAACGGGATTCCCAATCTTTGATGACACCGATTCTTAAACCGGTAGGATTTATTTTCTGTCCCATGCTGTTATTCCTCCTCCCCGATTATTCCATTTCCTTGAGTACAAGGTTGATGTGAGACGTCTTCTTGTTTATTCTGAATGCGCGGCCGTGGGCTCTGGGTCTGATCCTCTTGAGAGTGGGGCCCTGAGATACGGTGCACTCTGCAACGTAAAGACGGGACACGTCCATATCGAAATTGTTTTCCGCGTTCGCTATTGCGGATTTAAGAAGCTTTTCAAGCGGTTCACACGCAGCCTTGGGTGTGTACTTGAGGATCGCCATAGCTTCGTCCGCGGGCTTGTTTCTTATAAGGTCAAGAACTATCTGAACCTTACGGGGAGCTATACGCTCGTAAGTCGCTTTTGCTCTTGCTTCCATTGTTTACACTCCTTTCGGCTTATTTACCGTTGTTTGATGTTTTGCTGCCTGCATGACCTCTGAAGGTCCTGGTGGGAGCAAACTCGCCTAATTTGTGACCGACCATATCCTCGGTTACATACACCGGAACATGCTTGCGTCCATCGTGAACGGCAAAGGTGTGGCCAACAAACTCCGGGAAGATCGTGGAGGCTCTGCTCCAGGTCTTGAGGACTATTTTTTCGCCCTTTTCATTCATCTTTATAACTCTGTCGTAGAGCTTCTGCTGTACGAAGGGTCCTTTTTTAACGCTTCTGCCCATTATTTATTGCTCCTTTCCGTCTTATTTATCGTTTACGCGCTTAACGATAAGCTTGCTGGATTTCTTTTTGCGGTTGCGCGTTTTATATCCGAGCGCGGGCTTGCCCCAGGGGGTAACAGGGCCGGGACGTCCGATTGGGGACTTGCCTTCGCCGCCGCCGTGGGGGTGGTCGCAGGGGTTCATTACCGAGCCGCGAACCGTGGGACGGATACCCATATGACGGGTGCGTCCGGCTTTACCGATTTTAACGTTGATGTGATCTTCGTTTGAAACGGTGCCGATCGTTGCCATACACTGGATGGGAACATTTCTGAGCTCACCTGAGGGTAAACGCAGAAGAGCAAACTTGCCTTCCTTTGCCATAAGCTGAGCGGCGTTGCCGGCGGCTCTTGCGAGCTGTCCGCCTCTGCCGGGATAAAGCTCAACATTGTGGATAAAGGTACCGGTGGGGATGTTGCTGAGAGGAAGGGCATTGCCCGCCTTGATGTCGGCATCGGCTCCGGCTATTACCTTATCGCCTACGCTGAGTCCCGCGGGAGCGATAATGTAGCTCTTTTCACCGTCTTCATACTCTATAAGAGCTATGAACGCCGAACGGTTGGGATCGTACTCTATTGTTTTGACTTCAGCCTGAACGTCAAGCTTTTGTCTCTTGAAATCTATTACGCGGTATTTTTTGCGGTTACCGCCGCCGTGATGGCGAACCGTTATCCTGCCGTAGCTGTTTCTGCCCGCTGTCTTCTTGAGAGGCTCAAGGAGGCTTCTGCAGGGCTCAACCTTTGACAGTGATGAATAATCTGTAGTCGACATATTACGGCGACCGTTTGTTGTCGGCTTATAGACTTTAATAGCCATTTTTTTTACACGCCTTTCATATTATTGAAATTATTGTGTTCTTCCCAAAATGCTTAGCGGCAGGGCTTTCTGCCATACGTCGCTTTCGGGATCTGTCGGATTAGAACATACCGTCAAAGAACTCTATGGTTTTGGAATCTTCCGTAAGCGTAACTATCGCCTTTTTATAAGAGGGCTTATAGCCTTCAAAGCGACCGTAGCGGCGAAGATGACCGCGAACGTTCATGGTGTTTACGCTGAGAACATTAACATCGAAAAGCTCTTCGCAGGCCTTTGCGATCTCAATTTTGTTTGCTCTTTTGTCAACTATGAAGGTGTATTTCTTCATAGCGGTGCCGAGCATACTTTCTTCCGTAACAACGGGCTTGAGGATTATATCCTGTGCGAATTTAGCCATTATGCATATACCTCCTCAATTTTTGCCACCGCGTCCTTAGCGATTATCATGGTGTCGGAATTAAGGATATCGTATACGCAGAGAGCGTTTACGGGAGTAACCTTAACACCTTCAATGTTGCGGGCGCTGCGGTAAACTGTTTCGTCCTTCTCGGGAAGAACGATAAGAGTTTTCTTGGCGGCGTTGAGCGCGCCGAGAACCTTGACAACTTCTTTTGTTTTGATAGCGTCAAGCTTGAAGGAGTCGAGAACTATCATCTCTTCATCGGCTACCTTGCAGGAAAGAGCGGACTTGAGAGCGAGAGCCTTTACCTTCTTGTTTATGGTGAATCTGTAGCTGCGGGGCTTGGGGCCGAGAGCGATACCGCCGTGGTACCACTGAGGAGCTCTGGTGGAACCCTGTCTTGCGCGGCCTGTTCCCTTTTGTCTCCAGGGCTTCTTGCCGCCGCCGCTTACCTCGCTTCTGGTCTTGGTGGACTGAGTGCCCTGACGCTGATTTGCGAGATAATTTACAACTGCTATATGCATAGCCGACATATTCGGCTCAATCGCGAAAATGCTTTCGTTAAGCTCGAGCTCGGAAACCTTTTCGCCTGACATATTGAGAATATCTGTTTTAGGCATTATCTATTTCCTCCTTACGCTTTCTTAACTGCATCCGTGATAACAACGTATCCGCCCTTGGCTCCGGGAACGGCGCCCTTAACGGCGATGAGGTTGTTTTCCGCGTCAACCTTAACAATGTCGAGATTCTGAACGGTTACCTTTTCGCTTCCGAGATGGCCGGGCATCTTCTTTCCCTTGAATACGCGGGAGGGGTCTGAGCACGCGCCCATGGAACCCTGATGTCTGGCTACGGGACCTGTACCGTGGGTCTCCTTGAGTCTGCCGAAGTTCCATCTCTTGATGGCGCCGGCATATCCCTTACCCTTGCTGGTGCCGGAGACGTCTACCTTATCGCCTGCTGCGAAAACGTCTGCCTTGATAACGGCGCCCTCGCTGAGGGAAGCGGCGTCAGCGAGCTTAAACTCTCTGAGCACCTTCTTGGGAGCTACATCGTTCTTTGCGAAGTGACCCTTCATGGGTTTGTTTACACGGTTGGGCTTAACATCGCCGAAACCGAGCTGGACAGCTTCGTATCCGTCCTTTTCAGCCGTCTTCTTCTGTACGACTGCGCAGGGACCCGCTTCAATAACGGTTACGGGAATAAAATTTCCGTTAGCGTCAAAAATTTGGGTCATGCCGATCTTTTTACCGATAAGACCTTTCTGCATTTTTGTTTTTCTCCTTTCAGATTATTGGTCGGACTGTGCCGACTTGACCTGCGATCCTTTCGGATCGAACTCACATCATTTTGATTTCGATATCAACACCGGCGGGAAGCTCAAGGTTTGTGAGCGCCTCGGCTGTTTTTGCCGACGGTCTTATAATATCTATAAGTCTTTTGTGAGTTCTCTGCTCAAACTGTTCACGGGAATCCTTATACTTGTGAACCGCGCGAAGGATGGTTACTATCTCCTTCTCGGTGGGGAGCGGTACGGGACCGGAAACCTGAGCGCCTGTGCGCTTTGCGGTTTCAACTATTCTCTCCGCTGCTTTGTCAACAAGAGTGTGGTCGTATCCCTTGAGTCTGATTCTGATTTTTTCCTTAACTGCCATTTTTTGTTGCCTCCTTAGATTTGGGCGGGCTTTGGAATAAAAAATCACACGGCGCCGGGTTATTCGCGCCATCCGTTTTTTAAATCCGGAATCCGCAAGATATTCCGGACAAAACGGCGTGATTTGCCGCTGACACCGCATAATATGCAAAAAGCGGTTAAGGTTCGCCTTTTGCTGCGGTTCAACTTGATTTTTTCGCCCGGTTTTAAATCGGACATACTCCGCGGAAATTATCTGCGTCACAGCACAGTCACCTTCCGCATCATCGCATATCAGCGCGCAGCAAACGGGCACAATATGCCTATCCACTCGCGCACTGGAGTATTCTATCATATATATTTTTTAATTGCAATAGTTTTCTTAAAAATTTTTGGAGATTTTCACAAATTTTTTAAAAAAATTTCTACATCCGATCCTTTACAGCCGGGAATATCATCTTCTTTATAAGAACGTTCATACTGAACCAGTTTTCGGCCGCCGAAATGTTTTCCCTTTCGGTTGTTTTTGAGGCGGCAACGCTCTCAATTTTTTCGTTTGAATTTATAAAATATACCCTTCTTATGTTGTTTTCGGAACGCTCCGCGGAGGAATAAAATTCAAAAACATAGTTCTGTCCGCTCTCGGGAACGCTGTAAACCGCCGCGAGAAGAGCCGCGTCTATATTCCGCTCGGAAACTATGATCGATATATATTTATTATCCGCTTCAAGGCTTACTTGCATAGTACCGTTGGGCTCGGGCATATCTATGCTGAGATTGATCTCCTCATAGCTTTCGCTTACATCGGCGGAGGCAGGCTCGGATGAGGTTATTTCGGCTGAGGAAGGCTCGGAGGTATTGTTCACGGAATTATTTTCGGATGAGGGCTGCTCGGAAACCGTTTCGTTTTCGCTTTGATCATCTTCGGACGGCGGGGCGTCCGTTATTTCGGGCTGAGATAATTCGTCCGAAGAAGAGGATTCGGACGGGGCGTTGGGATATTCGGTTATTATCTGAGTGCATCCGAAAAAGCTCAGAGAGAATAAAACAATAAAAACCGAAGTCAATATCCTGCGCAAACAAATCACCGCCTTTATCCATATTAAAAATATTATACATTATATATAATGAACTTGCAAGAAGAAAATAGCAAAAAAAGAATCGCCTTTGTGAAAAAGGCGATTATCTTAAAGTATGGAATTTTAACAAAAATCACGCGCCGGTTATGGTTGAAAGGATTCCTGAGCCGCCTACATTTGAGAAAACTTCAATAATGCTTGTTACAAGCGAAGCTATTATCATGCTTACGTCGGCGGAATCCACTCCTGTAACAACGGATATAACATTGTTGAACACTCCGAAGATACCTTCGAGTGAGCTTGTGTCTCCCCCTCTTATTGTGTTTAAAACTTCATTGAACGAATTATTAACCGACTGAGCGTCAAATCCGAGGTTTGCAAGAGTTTGCAGAAGCGCCTGAAGCATAAAATACTACCTCCAAAAAATATATAAGAATTATATCACGCAATTTTCATTTTATTTTTCCAAAACAGAAAAATAACATATTTATTTTACAGTTTTTCAAAACCTATTTAAAAAACCGTTAAAAAACTTAATTTTCCCCGTCCTGCACAGGCTCGGAAGGCTCTTTAGCCGGCGCGGCGCTTACCCCCTCAGCGGGAACGGACGATTTAAACAGGTGTATAATTCCCTCGTCATTGAATCTCTTTATAAGGATAACAATAAACGGCAGGATGAAAAATCCGAGGACGCCCAAAAGCTTTGTTCCGATATACATGGAGATTATTGTAACGATCGGGGAAAGACCAACCTGCCCCGCAACGAGCTTAGGCTCAATTATCTGCCTTATAACAAGAATAACGGCGTAAATTATAACAAGTCCTACCCCCATGGAAACGCTGCCTGTTATAAAGGAATAAACGGCCCAGGGAATGAGAACGGTTCCGGTTCCGAGAACGGGAATGATGTCGATTATCGCGATAATAATTGCTATAAAAATAATATAATCGGAGGTATAGATCTTGGCAAATTTCAAAATATAGAGGCCGATGCTCAGCTCCGTTGTTGTTATAAGAACAATAAGAGAATAAGCCTTAAGCATTTTTTTGAGCGTTGAAACGGCAAGCGCGCTTCCCTCGTGAACCTTTTGTCGGGTTTTTTCGGAGACCTGCGCAAGAACGAAGCTCTTTATTTTTCCGTATTCAATGGTCATAAAAACACTCGCGACAATGGAAATTATAAACGCAATTATCACGGAGGGTATCTGAACAACGGTATCCTTTATAGTTCCCGCGCCAACGGACAGGAGCGAGGACCAGTCTATTCCGAGACTGCTGAGCGAGAAATTATCAAATCCGTTTTCTATAAGGTCGTCAAAAAACAGTGTCATAGAGTCCGTTGCGGAGTTTCTCAAAGAGTCGGGGAGAAATCCCACGGCGGAAACGGCCCAGTTTTTTACATCCTCAAGAAACTGCGGGAGGTTCTGAAGGCGAAGCGAGGCAAATTCATAAAAACCCTTAACGCGGGCAAATATCCTGCTGCCAAGCAAAAATATAAGAAGCCCCGCGATTCCCAGCAGCAGCAAAACGCTTAAAGCGCTGAGCGGTCCTCTGCCGATATGCAGCTTTTTGTTCAGGAAGGTAACCGGGCGCTGCAGCACTGCGGCCACCAGAAAAGCGAAAACAAAGGGAGCTATTATTCCGAAAAAGACCTTTAATATGAGATAAAAAACCGCTATTATAAAAGCGTAATACACAACATTGATAAGAAGGGCTCTTCTTTTTTCAACAAGCGCGCTGCCCAAAACACATTCCTCCGTTTTTACCTTTATAGATTTTAGGGTTTAGATCAGGATTTTAAATATAAATCCAAAAATCGCAAGCGGTTTTTCCGAATCTAAACTCTAACAACTAAATTTTTAACTCTTTAAATACCGCAGATTCAGCAGTCACTTAATATTTTACACTCTGTTAACCGATTATACAAGCTTTTTTTTCAAATTTAGGCAAAAGCTAAAAGAATGTTAAAAAATCCCCTTCATCTAAAATAAAAACTATTGACATATCGGCAGAGAGTGATATATAATATGTTACTGTGAAATAAAGGGTGGAGTTTGCCCTTTTTCAAATAAGCAGAAAAATATCTCTGGTTTTTCAATGCAAAAAAGAATGGAGGGGTTTCCTGATGAAAAGAACATATCAGCCCAAAAAGCGTCAGCGCAAGATGGAGCACGGTTTCCGCAAGAGAATGTCAACCTCAAACGGCCGCAAGGTTCTTGCCCGCCGCAGAGCAAAGGGCAGAAAGCAGCTTTCCTACTGATAACGGTGAGTAAGAGCTTTGTCAAGTTATGTTACGTTAAATCTGAACAGTGATTTCCGAAGGGCATACGCCAGAGGAAAGGTATACACAAGTCCTGCGCTGGTGATCTACATTCTCAGGAACCGCGCGGGAATTTGTCGTATAGGCATAACGGCAAGCAAAAAAATCGGCAACGCAGTTCAGCGAAACCGCGCCAGAAGGGTTATAAGGGCGGCAGCAGAGATGCTTCCCGAGCTTCAGAGCGGCTACGATATCGTTTTCGTTGCCAGAACAAAAACTATCCAGAAAAAAAGCACCGAGATAAACAAATCAATGGAGCGTCTGCTCCGCACGGCAGGTGTTATCAAAGAAGATGAAAAATAATTTACCGCTCAGGATGATATCGTTTTATCAGCGAAAGATTTCTCCCCTTTTTCCTGCGCGGTGCAGATATTATCCCACCTGCTCGCAGTATACCTACACCGCTATCGAGCGATACGGCTTTTTTTTAGGAGTTATTCTGGGGGCGCTGAGAATTCTCAGATGCAATCCCCTGTTTCCGGGCGGAGTTGATCCTGTTCCGGAATTCAAAAAGATAAGATACAAATCAAAAAAGAACAAGCCCGGAGGTCTAAATGACTAATTTCAGAGATATACTGGCAATACCTTTCGGTTACGCGCTAGGCTGGCTATACGACATTTGCGGCAATTATCTTGTTGCTCTTGTTATTATAACCCTTGTGCTCAGACTGATCCTTTTGCCCTCGTCAATCAAGCAGCAAAAAAATTCAGCTAAGCAGATGCGCCTTCAGGCAAAGGTAAACAAAATAAGGGCAAAATATGCCGGTCAGCAGAGCCGGGAAGCTCAGATGAAGATATCGGAGGAAACTCAGGAGCTATACAGGCGCGAGGGCTTTAACGCCAGCACCGCGGGCTGCCTTCCTCTCTTATTCCAGCTCATCGTTATGATGGGTCTTTACGGAGCGATTTATTCTCCGCTTGAGCACGTTCTTCGCCTTTCCGACAGCGTTATTGAGGTTCTTACAAACGCCTATAATCTCGTTGCGGACACCGCATCCGCCAGTGCAAACAGCGCCTACAGGATGCAGCTTAATATCTTAAACAAATTCTCGGATATCGTTGAAGTTCTTCCGTCCGTTGAAAATTCAAACCTTGTTACCGACGATATCATCGATAAAATTCAGAATTTTATCGGCCGCTTTACCATTCTCGGGATAGACCTCACTCAGATACCCAACGCCTGGAGAGAAATCGGCACAATTCTTCTTCTCATACCTATTTTAGCCGGACTTACGGCGTTTCTCTCTGCGGGCTTTACCTATTTCAGACAGAGAAAAACAAATCCCGAAATGGCCAAAAACCCCTCAATGGGCTGTATGACTTTTATGTCGCCCCTTATGAGCGTGGTATTTGCCTACACTCTTCCCGCAGGCATCGGATTTTACTGGATAATTTCAAATATTTTATCCTTTATCCAGATAATCGTTCTTTCATTTGCCATAAAGCCCGCGAATATTATCGCACAGCAGATGATAGACGAAACCGTAACCAGGCGTTCGCGCGAACAGAGCATTAAAAACACAAAGGCTCTCATGAAGGCTCGGGAAGAGCAGCAAAACAATTAAATACGACATTTCTGCCCAAAAACGGGCATTACGAAAGGACAAGCAGAATGATAATCGAAAAAATCGGCACAGGCGCCACAACTGCCGAAGCCTTTGAAAACGCGAAGGTTCTCCTCGCAGCGCCGGAGGATGCCGAACTTCACAACGAAATAATTCAGGAAGCAAAGAAAAAGCTTTTCGGACTTAAAACAGAACCTGCAAAAGTAAGAGTTTGGTATGAAATAGAGGACCCGAAGCCCGCTCCCGCTCCTAAAGCCGCTCTGGCAAAACAGCCAAAACCCGCCCCCGCCGCAGAGAAAGAGGCAAACCAACCCCAGCAAAATCAGAAAAAGAAAAACGACCAGCCTAAAAAAGAGGCTCCCGCGAAAAAAGAACCCGCAGCAAAAAAAGAACCCGCGGCAAAAAAGGAAGCTCCTGTAAAAAAGGAAGCTCCTGCCAAAAAGGAAGCTCCTGCAAAAAAGGAGGCTCCCGCCGCAGAAAACATTGATGAAGCGCTTCCCGAGGAAAAATTTGCAACTCTCCCGATAGATGAAAACGATCCTGCGGTGAAATTCATCAGAATGATATTAAAGGGAATGAACATTGAAGACTGCGATATTTCTCTTCAGAAAAACGAAAATACCGAAGAATACATTTATAATCTTAGCTGCGGCAGCAACGAAGGCGCGCTGATAGGCAGAAGAGGCGAAACTCTTGACGCCATACAGTATCTTTTAAGGCTCAGCGAAAGCAAGGGCACTCCGGAAGCAAATCACCGCAAGCTCACCGTAAACGTTGGCGATTACAGAGAAAAAAGGACTCAGAGCCTTCGCATTTACGCTCAGAAGAGCGCAAAACAGGTGCTCAAATACGGCAGAAACGTTGCTCTTGAGCCTATGTCGGCATATGAAAGAAGAATCGTACACACCACCGTTCAGGGAATCGAGGGAGTTACCTCCCATTCTGTTGGCTCCGATTCCGGCAGAAAGGTTATAATCTCGCTTGAAGAGGGCGTCACACCAACAAACCCCTCCCGCGGTTATTATAACCGCTCCCGTTCCGGCTCCGGCAGACGCGACTCTGGCTATCAGAAGAGAGAGCCCTATAAGCCCAGCGTAACCAGAGAGCCCCGCAAAGACAACGCCGGCGCGCTCTACGGCAAAATAGAGATCCCCGCAAAAACCGACGAAGAATAAAATATTTAATTACAGACGAAACACCGTAGCATTTATAGCTATGGTGTTTTTTTTACGGGAGCAATATCCCCGTGAGCTCCGGCGAACATATCTCCCGAACATATCCCATAAGGGCCGGCGAACAAACTCTTGACTTAAAAAAGTTTGTATGTTAAAATAAATTAACGGACAGCGAGGCTGTTCGTTATTTGTTTTTCCGGGGAGGCAAAAGCTATGGATTCTCAGTGTGACAACTGCATAAACTGCGAATATGACAGCGAATATGATGAATATTACTGCGGCGTTTCGCTGGATATGGACGAAGCGGAGAGCTTTATGCTCGGAAAAACAAAAAGCTGTCCCTTTTACCGTCCGGGAGACGAATATACGATAGTCAGAAAACAGAACTGAAAACAGATTGGAAGATGGAAAATGAAAACGGATATTTGCATTGTAGGCGCGGGTCCAGCGGGAATATTCACGGCAATAGAACTGTTAAAAAAAGGCAGCAAAAAAAAGATAGTTATAGTTGAAAAGGGAAAGGCGATCGAAAAGAGAGCATGCCCGAAAAAGAAAACAAGAGAATGTGTAAACTGCAAGCCGAATTGCCATATAACAACCGGCTTTTCAGGCGCGGGAGCATTTTCGGACGGCAAGCTCTCGCTTTCCTACGAGGTTGGCGGCGACCTGCCTATGCTCATAGGAGAGGGAAACGCTCAGGAGCTCATAAATTACACTGACGGTATATACCTTTCCTTCGGAGCGGACACTAAGGTTGAGGGAATAGAGGACACAGAAGAAAAAAAGACCATCCGCAAGCGCGCTATCGGCGCCGGGCTTAAGCTTGTTGACTGCCCGATAAGGCATCTCGGAACTGAAAAGGCTCAGGAGCTTTACTATTCCATTGAGCAGCACTTATTAAATAACGGCGTTGAACTGCTTTTTGAAACCGAATGCAAAACGCTGCTGCTTGACAACGAAAACGGAAGATGCCTCGGAATCGAAGCAGAGCATGGCGGGCACAGCATTAGCATTGAGGCGGAGCACACAATTATTGCAACCGGCAGGCGCGGCGCGGACTGGCTTGAAAAGCTCTGCGCTCAGTATAACATAGCTCACCAGCCCGGAACCGTTGATATAGGAGTCAGGGTTGAGGTCAGGAACGAAATTATGGAGATGGTTAATAAAACTCTCTATGAATCAAAGCTCATTGGCTACCCGAAGCCCTTTAAGAACAAGGTTCGCACATTCTGTCAGAACCCCGGAGGCTTTGTAAGCCAGGAGAACTACGACAACAACCTTGCCGTTGTTAACGGACACTCATATAAAGAGCTTAAATCCGACAACACAAATTTGGCGATTTTATGCTCCCACAACTTTTCGATACCATTTAATCAGCCCATTGAATATGCCCAAAAGGTGGGCGAGCTTACAAATATGCTTGCAAACGGACATATTCTTGTTCAGCGGTTCGGCGATATTCTTGACGGCAAGCGCACCTGGCAAAAGGAGCTTTCAAGAAGCAATCTCCGCCCAACTCTGCCCGACGCCGTTGCAGGCGACATTACCGCCGCCATGCCGTACAGAGCAATGATAAATATAATAAACTTTATAATTGCGGTGGATCAGGTTGTTCCCGGCTTTGCCGCAACCGAAACACTGCTCTATTCTCCCGAGCTTAAATTTTATTCAAACCGAATTAAAATGGATGAAAACTTCAACACAAGCGTTAAAGGGCTTCACTGCCTCGGAGATTCCTCCGGCTGGACAAGAGGACTTATGATGGCGTCGGTTATGGGCGTTAAAATGGGAAGAATTCTTGCCTCGGAAGAATAAAATTTTCAAGTAATCATCTGCATAAAAAAGTAACCGCCGCCTTGGAAAGGTACGGTTACTTTTTTTACCGAAACATTATGAGGGCAATACCGTATATCGACCGTATTCCTCTGTTGCTTTTATATTATATGTCTGAGAACACACTCTTATCAACGTTTTTTTAATTACGGAACATAAACATTCCATCCTTCGTTAAATACGCTGTAATAATCGAAATAGTCGGTACAGAATTCGGGCATAATCTCTATTCCCAGCGGGCTGAAGATCTGGTTTTCGATGGTTATAATATATTCCCCCATACCGCAATAAATATAAACCAGATTCTGCCCCTTATGCGCCTGGAGAAAATCGTTATAGGTTGAAAACCACGGAGCGCCGAAGGAAGGAGTTGAAAAAATCTCGCCGTTTTCCTTATAAAGCGTTACAATAGCAACAAGCGAAGAACCGTTATAAACAAGATAATCCCTGAAATTAACCTTTATTTCAAGTGGGTCGGAAGCGGAAACGTTCACATGGCAATAGCCCTTTTCCGAAATAACGATATTGTCAGTTTCAACTCCGGAAGAGGATAGCGACGAAATAAGCGACTGCATATTTTCGGAAAAATAGATTGCGGCTTCCTCATCCGACAAAGGCTCGCCGGTTATAGCTTTTTCCACGCGAGTCCAGTTACGTGTTTCTCCCGGTTGGCTGCTGCTTGGTGCGGCACAATTCGGATTCGAAAAATCATTTTCAGGGGAATAACCCGAGGAATACTGCTCAACTATACCACCATCGGGCACTGCTGTATGTCCGACAGGCGGGGCGGTGGTCTGCTCGCCGGCATAGCACGAATCGGACTCAATTATGTGAGTTTCAAAGGCAGGCTCTGTAACGCTTTCCTCCGTGGGGCTGCCGAAAGCCGGTGTACCGCTGTAATCGCCCATTTCCGGTTCGCCCATTGAGACCGGGTTTAAATCAATTTCAAAGTGGTTTATTAAAACAGCGGCAGTAAGCACGGCAGCAAAAACGCAGACGCAAACACCGGAGACTTTTTTTACCGTTTTATTGCGGTGTTGCTTTTTTTTGACATAAGCGTCTCTTTTTGAAATTACGGAATTAAAGGTTTCGTCATAGGTCTTCATAGGTAAAGCCCTCCTTAAGCATTTCGTTTTTGAGCGCGTTTCTCGCGCGATAGAGCAGAGTTTCCATACCGTGGGCGGATTTTTTCATTATTACTGCCGCTTCGGCTGCCCTAAACCCGTCAAAATAACAGAGCCACAACGCCTGACGGTATTCGGGTTTCAGATTCAGCATACAAGAATGAAGCAGTCTTGTTTTTTCATCATTAAAATAAGCCCGTTCGGGGTTTTCGTATTCAGAGGCATATTGCGCGCTTTCGTCAAGAGAAAGAGGCGCGTTTTTTATTTTTCGAAGATAGCTTCTCGCTTCATTCCCGCCGATGGCATAGAGCCAAGTTTTAAATGACGATCTCTCATTAAACCTCGGCTTTTTTGTTGCCAGCCGAACAAACACGTCCTCGGCGATATCCTCAGCTATCACTATATCGCCCGTAAAGCCGCATATAAAATACACCAGTCCGTCACGGTACAGCCGGACTAATTCAGCTATGCCCTCATCATCTCCGGCAAGAAAACGGCGGTAGCTACTTGCACCGTTATCCATACTTACGCCCTGCCCTTTCCGAAGAACTTTTTTTGTTCTTCACCTATTTGACGCACAAAATTAAAAAAACTCACAAAAAAAAAGAGTTCAGAAATTAGAGTTAAATCTAAACTCTGAACTCTAAGCATATATAATTTCGTAATGCGGAATTCCGGGAACCTGCGGTCGGCATTATTATAATTTATAATTACGAATTCCGAAGTCCTGATCCCGAATTATTCTTTTATAAGACTCTCCCCTGTCATTTCCTTTGGCTGGGGAAGTCCCATAACCTTAAGCATTGTTGGACAGATATCGGCAAGCCTGCCGCCTTCTTTAAGCTCACCGTTCATTCCCACCATACAGAATGGTACGGGATTTGTTGTGTGGGGGGTAAAGGGCTTGCCGTCGGGGCCTACCATCATATCGGCGTTGCCGTGGTCGGCGGTTATAAAGCACACACCGCCCATTTTGAGGGTTGCGTCCACAACTCTGCCAACGCATTCGTCAACAGCCTCAACCGCCTTAACGGCAGCCTCAAACACGCCTGTGTGGCCAACCATATCGCAGTTTGCAAAATTGAGGATGACCGCGTCATATTTTCCGGAAAGGATCTGCTCGCACACCGCATCGCATACTTCATAGGCGCTCATTTCGGGCTTTAAGTCAAAGGTGGGAACATCGGGAGACTGAATGAGAATTCTGTCCTCTCCGTTAAAGGTCTTTTCCTCGCCGCCGTTAAAGAAGAACGTAACGTGGGCATATTTTTGAGTTTCGGCAATTCTGAGCTGGGTTTTGCCGTTATCCTGAAGATACTCGCCGAAGGTATTCTTAAGCTCTTCGGGCGGGAAAGCAACGCTCACATTCGGCATACTCTCGTCATACTGCGTCATACAAACATAGTTTAGCGGGAAGAAGCCGTTTTTGCGCTCAAAGCCGTCAAAATCCGGGTCAACAAATGTGCGGGTTATCTGACGGGCGCGGTCGGGGCGGAAATTAAAGAAGATAACACTGTCATTCGCCTTTACAGTTCCTTCCTTATTCACAACGGTTGGAACGATGAATTCATCGGTAACATCGCTGTCATAGGATTTTTGCATAGCGTCAACGGGATCGGTATTCTCTATGCCCTCGCCGTAAACAAAGGCTGAATATGCCTTTTGGACTCTGTCCCATGCAAAATCTCTGTCCATTGCGTAGTATCTTCCGGTTATGGTTGCGATACCAGCCAAGCCCAGCTCGGCGCACTTTTTTTCGGTTTCGGCAATAAAGCCCTTACCGGAGGTTACGCTAACGTCTCTGCCGTCCATAATGCAGTGAACGTAAACCTTTGTAAGTCCGTATTTTTTTGCCATTTCGAGAATGCCGAAAAGGTGGTCTATATGAGAGTGAACTCCGCCGTCGGAAAGAAGTCCCATAAGGTGAAGGGCTGTGCCGTTCTTCTTACAGTTTTCCATGGCGTTTATAACTGCGGGAATTTTTTCAAAATCGCCGTCCTGAATGCTCTTTGATATTTTAACGAGCATCTGATAAACAATTCTGCCCGCGCCGATATTTGTGTGTCCGACCTCGCTGTTGCCCATCTGACCGTCAGGCAGACCTACGTCAAGCCCCGACGCTCCTATGGTTGTAAAAGGATTTTCGGAGAAGAATTTTGTTAAATTCGGCGTTTTTGCGGCTTTAATAGCATTTCCGCCAACATCCTCACGGATGCCGAAGCCGTCCATAATACATAAAACTACAGGTTTTTTCATATTTTACCTCACTTTGGCAGCCGCTTAATTACCGCGTCTGCTTAAATAACAGAACACGGAACCCGGGTGCGCCGGATTCCGAATAATCATTTTAATTTATTTGGATGCTGCCTTAACTATAACAGAGAAATCCTCCGCCTTAAGGGAAGCGCCGCCTATAAGACCGCCGTCAACATTCACCTTTGAAAGAAGACCCTCGGCGTTTTTGGCGTTCATGGAGCCGCCGTATTGAATGGTAACGGTTTCGGCAACCTCTTTTGAGTAGGCTGCGGCAACAGCGTTGCGAACGAATCCGTTGCCCTCGTCCGCCTGATCGTCGGTGGCGGTAACGCCGGTACCTATAGCCCAAACAGGTTCATAGGCTATGATAACGTTTTTGAGAAGCTCTGCCGAAACTCCGGTTAAAGCTATTTTGGTTTGATACTCAAGCAGAGCCTCGGTATAGCCGAGCTCGCGCTGCTCAAGAGTTTCGCCAACGCAGAGAATAACCTTGAGACCCGCGTTAAGAGCGGCAAGGGTGCGAAGATTTACGGTCTGATCGGTCTCACCGAAATACTGTCTTCTCTCGCTGTGGCCTATAATAACATATTCAACTCCAACCGCCTTAAGCATATCTGCACTCACTTCGCCTGTGTATGCTCCGGAAGCCTTGAAATGCACGTTCTCGGCGCCTATTTTTATGTTTGATCCCTTCGCGGCTTCGATTGCCGCGGGGATATCAACATAGGGTACGCAGAGAACAACATCGCACTGAGCGTCTTTAACCAGGGGCTTCATTTCTTCGATGAGAGCCTTTGCTTCATCGGGGGTTTTGTTCATTTTCCAGTTGCCGGCTATAACAGCAGTTCTTTTTTCTTTATTCATATCCAAACACCTATAATAAAATTATTTTTCGTCTATGCAGGCGATGCCGGGAAGCTCTTTGCCCTCAAGGAACTCAAGGGACGCGCCGCCGCCTGTTGAAATATGGCTCATCTTATCGGCGAAGCCGAGCTTTTTGATGGCCGCTGCCGAATCGCCGCCGCCAATGATGGAGATAGCGTTGGTTTCAGCTATGCCCTTTGCAACGGCAACGGTTCCGTTTGCAAAGTTTTCCCATTCGGAAACTCCCATGGGACCGTTCCAGATTATTGTTCCGGCGTCCTTAATAGATTTCTGATAAAGCTCGCTGGTAACGGGGCCGATGTCAAGACCCATCCAGCCATCGGGAATGGAATCGGAATATATAGTCATATGCTCAGCGTTTTCGTCATACTTAGTTGCGATGATATTATCAACGGGAAGAAGGAAGTCCTTTTTAAGCTCCTTTGCCTTTGCCATCATATTTTTTGCGTTTTCAATGTTTTCAGAGTCAACGAGAGAATTACCAACGTTATAGCCCTGAGCGGCAAAGAAGGTGTAAGCCATACCGCCGCCGATGATGACCTTATCGCACTTTTCAAGCAGATTGTTTATAACGCCTATCTTATCGGATACCTTTGCGCCTCCGAGAATGGCAACAAGAGGTCTTTTGGGAGCTTCAAGAGCACCGCCGATAAATTCAATTTCTTTCTGAATGAGGTAGCCGACTGCCGAGGGAAGATAATCGGCAACGCCGGTGGTGGAGGAATGAGCTCTGTGAGCCGAGCCGAAAGCATCGTTTACATATATATCGGCAAGAGCTGCAAACTTCTTTGAAAGCTCGGGATCGTTCTTGGTTTCGCCGGGCTCAAAGCGTACGTTTTCAAGCAGCATAACATCGCCTTCGTTAAGCTCTGAAGCAAGCTTCTGCGCGCATTCGCCAACAACATCGCAGGCAAGCTTAACTTCTTTTCCGAGAAGCTCTGAAAGACGCGCCGCAACGGGAGCCATGGAAAACTCGGGGTTAACTTCACCCTTCGGTCTGCCGAGATGGGAGCAAAGGATGAGCTTTGCGCCGTTTTCGATGAGATATTTTATTGTTGGAAGAGAGGCAACTATTCTCTTATCGCTTGTTATAACGCCGTTTTCCATTTTTACGTTGAAATCGCAGCGAACTAAAACCTTTTTGCCTTTAACTTCAATGTCTTCAACTGTTTTTTTGTTGAGTGTGCTCATTTTTCATTTCTCCTTGATATAGAATTTATTTTTAATTTATTTTATAACAATGTTAATTTTTTATCAATCCGCAAAGTAAACAAAGGAAATTTATTCCCCGAGGTTTTTTTATACAAAAATTCTCAATTTATTTGCTCCAGAAAAGATAGCCGTCTAAAAGCAGCGCCCTTGCGGGAGCGCCGTCAACTCCGCTTATTTTAACAGGCTGAGCCAAAAGAAAATATCTTCCGGGGGAAACGTTTTTAAGCTCAAGGTTTTCAAGAATATTTACGTTTCCTCCGAGCAGAGCGGTGTGAGGTCCCTTCTGATCGCCCGCGGAGCCAACGGACATAGCATCGGTGCCGATAAGCTCTATGCCCATATCGGCGGCTTCCTCAGCTCCCGTAACGTCAAAATAAGCCTTGCCTCCGCTTTTTATCAGCAGACGTTTAACCTGCGGAAAATTATCGTTTACAAATTTTCCGGTAATAACCGTTTCGTTTACCTCGATAACGGTACACTCCCCAACAAAGGCGGACAGCTCCGCGCTCGCAATATCCTTTCCGCCGTTAATAAAATGCAGCGGGGCATCGGCGTGGGTGCCGGTGTGGAGGGTGGTTGAAACGGCGGCCATATTGCAGGAATTTCCGGCTGATATTGATTTATAAACCGAAAACGACGGGATGGGGTCGCCCTCATAAACGTTTTTGGTGTTTAGATCCTTTGAAATGTCTATTATACGATAGCTCATTTTATGAATTTACATTGACCTTGCGGTCTATAAGAATGGAGGTTACAAGGAAAACAACTGCGGCAAGAACGGCGGTAACATAAACGTCGGTTATTGAAAACGCGCCGAAGCCGTTATCCCATGCGAGGCGGACATCGCTTTCGTACATGGTGAACGTGAAAGCGGATTCCGAAACAACGATATATATTTTTATGAGCTTTGAAACAAGGGTTGAAATAGTTTGAATAATAAAGAAGCCCGCAAAGAAATATATTATCTTTCCGATCTTTCCGAGCTTGCTGAAAGGACGAACGCGGGAGAGCGTTACTGCAAAATATACAAGCAAAACAAAAACGCAGGCTCTGATAGCTCCCGAAACGGCATAGAGAGAGGCAAGATTGCCAACAACCTTGAGCGACGGAGCGTTTATGCCGGCAGCTTCGCTAAGCTGCCTCACCATTTCGGTTACAAGATAATAGATATTTGAATAGTCGGCGTTATCTTCGATAATGCCCATAGAATGGCGAATGAGATAGAGCATTGAGCCGAACGCGCAAAGGCACAGGGCTGTATAGCTGAGGATCACCCAAAAGGAGCCGGAGAGCCACTTTGCAAATAGCAGCGATGAGCTTTTAACCGGGAGAGTTAAAGTGAGCATTCCCTCTTTTGAATACATATTGCGCTCAAATTCTCCGAAAACGGAAACGAAGGTTAAAATAACTCCGATAAACGCCGCAAGACACAGCGCGGCTGAGGCCGCAACCTTTATGGCAAGTCCGAGGCCTATGCCCCTGTCGCCCCATTTTGTCCAGTCAACAAGCATAAGAATAAGCATTATAACGCCTATTATACCCATTGCAAGATAGGTGTTATAAACGGAGCTTGCGTTTGCCTTAAAAGAATTTTTAATCAACTTCCCAAGCATCGCCTATTACCTCCTTGAATATCTCTTCAACGCTCTTGCCTGTTGAGCGCAGAGTTTCTATGCCTGTGTTAACAAGAACCTTGCCCTTGCCGAGCATGAGAACGTGGTCAAAGCTGTGTTCAAGGTCGTTAACAAGGTGAGTTGAGAGCAGCAGAGTTGAATTCTCTTTATAGCTGCTCATTATTATATCCATAATAACGCTTCTCGCGGCGGGGTCAACGCCGCCTAAGGGCTCGTCCAGCAGATAGATATCGGCAGCCCTCGACATAACAACGAGGAGCTGAAGCTTTTCCTGCATACCCTTTGACATCGTTTTAATGCGCTGGTTCAGATCAAGGCCGAATTCGGACGCAAATTCTATCGCCTTGAATTTATTGAAATCCAAAAAGAAATCGGCAAAATAGTTTATGCAGTCAATGGTTTTGAATCTGTCCGGAAAATAGGTTGAATCCGGGAGAAGAGCCACAGCCGCCTTTGAAGCTATGCCTATGCTCTTTCCGCCAACCTTAACCATGCCGGAATAGTCGTGGATAAGACCGGCAAGAATCTTTATCAGCGTTGTTTTGCCGCAGCCGTTGGGCCCTAAAAGACCAACTATTTTTCCCTCCGGTATGTCAAATGAGATATTGTCAAGAACCTTGTGTCCGCCGTAGTCTTTAGTAAGGTTTCTAACCTTGAACGCAAAACGGCGTTCGGACTTATCGGCGGGCGAAACACCAAACGGTGCTGTCGAATATTCCATACGCTTTCTCCCTCTTTCGTTTTATTTTCTGTTGTCCTCTTTTTTATTGAACTGACTTATATTCCCGTTTGAATGAATATCTTTGAATTCCTCTTCGGAAAGAGCCAAAAAGGCTATATTCAGAGCGGTGTTGTTATAGGCTATCGAATCGTGGAACTGCCCCTCAAAATACCAGGTGTTATCAGGAAACGCGCCGAAGGAAGCGTCCAGATTTCTGTTCGGCGAGAGGAAATTTTTATCGTTTATTTCGCTCTCCTCAAGCTCCTTGCCCGGAGCGGCCGCTCTTGCTCCGAGAGAGGCGGAGGAAATATTTATAATACCGTCGGAAGAATATTCATCCGATGAGCCCAGCCCCTTCATAAGCGGCAGAGAGAAACAGGCGCAGATATATATGCCAACGCCTTCCTTTTGAAGGCTGAGAAGAGTGTTTCTCAGGTTTTTCTGAGCAAGGTGATAGCGGTCAGTTTCTTTTCTGAGAGCCGCGTGAGCCGTATCTCCGATATATTTATCGGCAATTTCCTCATAGTCCTCGGGGGGAAGCAGCGCCCAAACAGCTCCGCTGCCCGTTAATACGTCGTCAATAAGAACCGAGAGAGCCTTATCGGCAAGCTTACCCAATATTCCCTCCGGAAGCATAGAGAACACTGCGCCTGCGCTCTGAGCGGTTTTTTCGTTTGTTAAGGCCTTAATAAGCGACGAAGCATCGTCGGTTTTTATATTTTTATTAAAGATATCCGTTACGGTTTTTGAGCCCTGAAGAGCGGGAACCATATAAACTATGCGGTGAATGTCCTTTGCGCCGTATTCGTCGAGATATGCTGTAAGCATTGCTCCGCCGAGGGACAGAGCGAGAATATTCACCTTATCGCTCCCTGTTTTTTCTTTAACATAGGCTATAAAATCGGCAAGCTGACCGGCAACCGAATACGGCTTTTCAAAAGAATTATACGCCATAAAGAAGATATTTTCTTCCCCTATTTTTTCGGCAAGCTCCTTAACGGGAGCCATTTTGATTATATAGCGTTTTTCATCGTCCGAACACTCGGAAAGAGGATAATTGTATGTAACGGCTCTGAGATTTTGCCTCATGGAGCCGTCGGAGGAGGTTGCTACGCCCGAAATTACGTCCTTAACAAGCCCCGCAGCAGCGTCGGTAAAGCCCATATCGCGCCGAAAGAGCATCATCTTCATAAAGGGTCCTTTAAGCTTATCCATAAGAGCATCCGACTTAACGCTCAGAGGCCATGCCCTTTTAACAAAGTTGCCCTGATCGTCTATCTGCTCAACCCTTGACTGCCCTATTCCCGGAACGATAACAACGGGAAAATACTTATTTTCAGACATAAACCATACCACTCCATACTAATTTAATCTATCATATCACGAGGAAAAGGAAAAAACAAGACATTTGGGCTAAATTATCCTCAAATATTCACAAATTTAATTCGCAATACGGTCGCTTACGCTCCGCCGGGATCGGAGATGGGAGAATTATAAACTTATAATTTGATAATATAATTCACATTGATATTTCCGTTAAATTATGAAAATATAAATTTTCAATATAATCTAAAAACGCTTGCAGTTTTCCTATCCCTATCCCCCATCCCCATCCCGCGGGCATCAGCGAACTATGATTCAAACAGCTCTCTCCAAAGCCAGCCTGCTGCGCCTGTATATAGGCTCCAGCCGCCTCTGCCCTCAAGAAAGCGGCTCATATTTATATCCGCAGTTAAAGCATAAGGCTCGTTTAGAAACTCCTCAGGGCGGTTATTCGGAAGAATAGCGGAAAGGAGCTTATTATATTCTTCCGTAAGCCCCTCTTTTTTCAGAGCGGATAAAAACCATACGGCGGCGTGGGTATACTGTCCGGCGTTTTCGCGAACGCCCTCGGGATAGTCGTTTACATATCCGGCACGGCTCGTTTTTTCATTAAACGGAGGATAAAACAGCCTCAAAGCTCCGTGTTTTTCGCTGAAGAGAGAATAAAACGCCGTTTTCAAAGCCTTAACCCTCTCCTTTTTTTCGCCTATTCCGGCAAAAACTGCGAAAGCCTGAGGGAGAATATCAATTTTGCAGGCATCGCTTCCAAGTCCGCCGAGAACGCTGCCGTCGTCATAAAATCCTCTCACAAAATATTCTCCGTTATATGCGTATTCGCGGATATTTTGTCTCATTCCAAAGGCTGTGTCTTTGAGCATCTTCTCCGTTTCCCTGTCGCCGCAGAGCCTTGATATTTCGGAAAATTCCTCACACACAACGGCTATAAACATTCCGAGCCATACGCTCTCCCCCTTTCCTCTTATGCCGACCTCGTTAAAGGAATCGTTCCAATCGCCGCCCATAATGAGCGGAAGGGAATGAGCGCCGAAAACAAGAGGTTTTTTTATAGCCCTTATGCAGTGCTCATAAAGGCTGAAGCGCGCGCCTGAGCCGGAATAATCCCCATAACGTTCGCGCTCGCCCGGGGAAAGAGGCGGCGCCTCGATAAAGGCTATCTGCTTAAAAAGAATATCAGTGCTGCCGGTTAGTTTAACGTATCTCGCCGCGGCAAGCGGAAGCCAGAGCATATCGTCGCTATAATGAGTGCGAACGCCCTTGAAACGGACATAAGGCTTAGTTACCTGATGGAACCAGTGAAGCACATCGCCCTCGCTGAACTGAGCCGAGGCGCAGCGGAGGATCTGAACCATAGCCCGCTTCGGATACACAGAGCAGATATTCATAGCGTCCTGAAGCTGATCTCTGAAGCCGAACGCGCCGGAGCACTGATAAAAGCCCGTTCTTGCAAGAATTCGGGTATCGTAAACCTGATGAAGAAGCAGGGAGGAGGCAAATTCATCAAGCTTTTTATTTCCCGAAGAGAGAATTCTTCGCTTCGGAGTGTCCTCATTAAAGGGAAGGGCCGAAAGAGCCGTCAGAGCCTCTTTTCTTGCGGCAAAGAGCATATAAAAACAGATTTCTCCCTGATTATCGGACGATGAAACCGATATTTCTCCTATGCCGTCCTTAAAGGAAGTCTCTCCCCCGTCAGCATAAACGCACATAAAGCCTCCATATTCGGCGTTTGAGGGATTTTCAAAAATAAGTCTGCCGTTTTCGGCTTCGGGATGAATATACCGGGCTTTTTTATCGGTATCGCAAAGGCAGGGTTTTACTCTGAAAATAAATTTTATCTGTCCGCTGTTTTCGGAAAAGCTCACCCTGATTCTCTTTTTCATCGCCTTTTTATCGACCTGAACCTGAGTTTTAACCGCAATTTTTCCCGCTTTTGCGCCGAAAACCGCAGAGGAATCGAGAAAATATACGGAAGAACCGTCAATGCAGTTATAAAGCTTATTATCCGCCCGAAGGAAAAGCTCTTCTCCGGTAAAGCGCACAGCGGGATCGTTATTCCACGGAGTAAGCTTATTCTGGCGGGAATTCAATGCCCAGGTATATCCGAGGCTGTTAAAGGATAAAAGAGTTCCGAAAACAGGATTTGAAAGAGTATGGCACCAGGGTCTCTTCGGGCGCGAACCGATAAAATATCCCCCGGGGACAAAGGTGTTTTCTCCCTCAAAAAGCTTTTCGCAGGAAACTGCGTCTTTTATTTCCGGTCTTTCATAAACAGGCTCCTCTTCACAGGGGAAGGTAAGCCCCGGAGAGGCATAAAGGGCGGCGAGAAACTCCTTTGAACAGGCGTCGGCGGACAAAACCTTTATCCCTCCGTTTTTATAGAGCTCATCCGTCAGGCCCTCGTCCGAAACAAGCTTTTTTATCCGCGAACTGAAGCCGCCGGAATAGTCCTCGGGTTTTTCGGTTATAAAAACGATATCAGTTCTTACGCAGCAAAAACCGAGAGTTTTATAAAGCCTCAAAAACGACGTTATAAAGTTGTCGGTAAGTCCGTCCGCCTGAACTCTTATGATCGGAATATCCCCTGAAATTCCCTTTTGCCAGAGAGAGCTCAACGAAACCCGGTTTTCTGCCGAAACGCGCATCGGTCCCGAGTCGAGATATCCGAAAAATACGCTCTTTAAAAAGCGCTCTCCCCAAACGCTCTCAGAGCCGCCGAGAACGTCCTTTACCGCTCTTCTTATATCGGGAAGGCGGTTTTTTCTTATGAGAGCGAGCTTTTCGAGAGCCTGCTGTCTGTTTGAAGCCGGGCAGAAAACGAGGATTTTTTCTTTTTTTGCTCCGGGAGCAACCGACACTTCGGTTTTTATGCCCACAGCCGGAAACGAAAATGCAGTGCGATTTTGGAAGGGGCTTTCAAACCCGCTGAAAGGAGACGGAATATCATTTCCGCAGCCGAGAAGCTTTTCCCGGTCACATTCAAACGAAAAGGGAGTGTGGTCGCTGAAGCCCACGGCAAGATAAGCAACAGATTTTCCCCTCTCAATACGCCTTATTACCAAAGCGCAAATATTTTTGTCATATTCAATTCTTATGCCCATATCGGAAAATGCGGGGTGCTCGGACTCATAAAACAGCCGCTCCAAAGACGGCTCAAAATAATACATAAGCTCTGCGCTCTTTTGCTTTTTTGAGTTATTTTTCAGCTTAACGGGGGCAAAGAGCGAGGAATAATTGCTGATAACCGCCTTTCCGCTCTCTATAACGAGACCTCCTGCCTGAGTTTTGCCGAGAACGCATGAGCCGAAGGCGGGGGCTTCGCCGTTTCCGGTTTCATATAAAGCTTCGGCTGTTTTAACGGCGGTAATAAGCCCGGGGGCATGGCGGGAAAACTTAAATACGGTTCTCTCACCGAACAGAAAATAATTTTTGCATCCGGGAGCGCATATAAGGCTTACCTCTCCGTTTGAAAAAACGGGAGTGTCCGTTTCGCTCTTTTCCGCGCTTTTTTCGTTTCTTACGTTTGGCATACGCTTTTTGTTCTGGGGTCTTATTTTTTCCCTTGAAACCGGAGCGTCAGCCGGAATTTTTTCCATAAGCAGGCTCAGCGCGGAATTTATATCCGGATCACCGGTGAAGCGCTTAACAAAAATGTCGTCGCGAACGGCGTTTACGGCGGCTATCATGCTCATACCTATATGATGAGCCATATAACTTCTTACTATCATATAGTCCTCTTTCATGGCTCTTTTTGAAAAGTCAGCCGCCTCATAAAAACCGCAGGCGCCGTATGCGCCGAGAGATGAAAACCTGCGAAGATTTTTCATGGCATCCTTAAAGCCGATCGGAAAGGCCAAAAACGATGAATAGGGCGAGAAAACGCTTTCATCGTCGGGACGGCGTTTAATGGCAAGAGTTTTAAGGCCGTGAGCCTTGTAGCAATAGCTTAAAGAGTCGTCAAAGGCATAAAATCCGCTCTCCGAAATTCCCCACGGACGGTTTTTATTTTTCACCCTGTTTTTTTGCTCATAGAACGCGCTTTTCAGTCCCTCAAACTGATAAGTGTTTTTATAAACGGGCATAAACAGCGCGGGCATAAAGTATTCAAACATCGTTCCGCTATACGAAGCGGCGGCAGTGCGGTTGCGGTTTTTTAAAAACGGACGGGAAAGTTCTCCCCAATGAGACGCAGGGATAAGCCTTTTTGCGCAGGAATAAAACGATGTCATTCGCGCTTCGCTCATATAGTAGTCATAGCAGGAATCCGAAAATTTTCCGCTGCGGACGTCCATACCGATGCTGAAGAGCTTTCGTTTTTTGTCGTAAAGCGTTTCAATGCGCGCGTTCTTTATTTCATTTTCTATTTTTTCTATAAGCTTATTAAAATCCAAGCCGAGAGGAACATATTCCTTCAGTCCCTCTTTAAGAGCGGTTAAACAAACAAGATAATTCCCATCGTCCACGCTCGAAACAAAGGGAGGATACAGCGGCTCCAATGTTAGGGTGTTATACCAGTTATATAAAAGCCCGTTATATCTTTTAAGCGAGAAAACCGAGCTTAGGCTCTTTGAAAGACGCTCATACAGCTCCTTCGGAGAAATGAGCGACATATCGGCGGCGGCCAGAACGCAAACAAGATACAGCCCTATATTTGTTGGAGAAATGCGGTGGGCTGTTTTTTTAACCGGGGTCTCCTGAATATTGTCGGGCGGGAGAAAATTATCCTCCTCCCCGGCGTTTTCCGAAAAAAACCGCCACATAGCCGAAATATATTCCAGAAGAGAATCATAGTCCTTTTCGGAAACGGACTGTTTTTCTCTTTCCTCCCGCTTAATCCCGTCGGACAGAGAAAACGAAAAAAAGAAAAGAATTATAAGCGAAAGGCTTATCTGAGCCGCACCGCCCGATAAGAGGAAAAAAGCAAACAGAAGAGGAAAAACAACCTGGCAAAAAACGCGGATATTTCCTTTCTTTTCTCCGTCGGCGGCGGTTGTCCAAGCCAGAGTTTTTTTGCGGCTGAAAAGAGTTCGGTATAACGCTCTTAAAATAGCATCCGCGCTGATAAAGGCCTCAAAAGGAAGAAGCCCCAATTCAACAGCCGCTCTGAAAACGGACTTGAGCCCCCCTGAAATACAGGCGGAAAAATAAATTCTTGTAAAGCCCACAGCTCCGTCGGAAATAAATATGTGCGCCGCCGAAAACAGGGCCGGCGAAATCCTCCCGAGAACTCCGGCAAAAAAGAAAATGAGCGAAAAAGGAGAAGGCAAAAAGAGCGATAAAAAAATGCTAATAAGGCAGATAACGGGGGAAATACTTCTGCGGAAATTATCCGCAAGCTGATATTTTGAAAGCTTCGGCAGACGTTTTCCTCCAACTCCCTTTTTCAGCGGGCGGAACAGATAAACAAGATTCTGAACGTCGCCCCTTATCCACCGCTCCGCTCTTTTATAGTAAGACGACGGCGAGGAGGGAAAATTTTCAGTTACGGCGCAGTGCGAAACGAACGCGGTTTTAAGAAGCGATCCTTCAAGGATATCGTGGCTGAGCACCCGCCCGTTTTCAAATTCGCCCGCGAGAAGGGAAAAATAAACGTCAACGTCAATAAGCCCCTTTCCCGAAAACAGGGAGGAGGAAAACATATCCATATACCCGCCCGACACTCTCGGAGAATAAGCAGATATTCCGCCGGAGGTCATTATTCTTGAAAAAAGAGACGAGGAAGCGGAAAAAACGCTCACCTCCGCCCTCGGAGAAAAGCAGCCGTAGCCTGAAACGACCTTATTTTCCGATTCGTTCAAAACGGCTCGGTTGAGCGGGTGATGGGCGGCGCACAGCAGCTTTTTAAGCTCCTCAAAGGGCAGAGAGGTATCGGCATCAAGGGCAAGAATATATTTAACCGAGCCGATATTTTTTGTGTCTCCGAAAAAAACGTCAAAGCCGCCGGAGCCTTCCTTTATGAGCCTGACAAGAGTTTCAACAGCTCCCCTTTTTCTTTCAAAGCCCGTATATTCGTTTTCGGTCGGAGAAAAAACCCTCGGTCTTACAGCCATAATAAATCCGCCCGAGCTTATTTCATTCAACCTCTCAATTTCACGCTTCATAGCGTCAATATCAGAGCTGTCGGACGGCAAAACGGGAGAATCTGCGTTTTTAAGGTCAAAAAGCGCGAGCACTCTCGCAGGACTACCGGTGTGCGACGCCTTTAGCTCCCTCATATGCTCGGCAAAATCCGCCGCTTTTTCGGCGGGAGGAAGAAGAGAGGATACCGTTATAAGAGTTTCAGGCAGGGAAATATCGACGTTTTCGCCGTTCAGTGACGGCAAAAAAAACGGCTTATATATTTTTTGCAGAATGAAGTCAAAAACCGGTTTCAGAGCGGAAAACACCGGAAGAAGCAAGATGAGAGAAAAAAGCAGCGCACCCCAAGCGGAGCCTAAAAAACCGTTAAGACGGGTAAACGCAGGATAGGAAAGAGCGAGGCTTATAAACAGCGAAATTATCCACTCACAGGCGAGAAAGGCCGCGCCTCCTCTTCTTTTTTCGCAGATATAAAGATAAAAGCCTATATGCTCCCCTTTTTCAAGGGCATTTTTCACCGTTTCGGTTTCGCTTCTGCCGGTTTTTTTTGACAGCCTTATAACCGCCTCCCTATAATGAGTTTTTGTTTCCTCATCTGAAAGGCGGTAGCCCTCGTCAGAGCAAAGCAGCCTCTCTGCAGGACAAATCAGCGGCAGTAAAGAGGGAATATCGGTGTTTCTCAGCGAAAAAAGAGCCTTGACCGCCTTTTCAAAGCTTCCGGTTTTTATCGCCTCCATAACCGCCGCGCCCGTAAGCGAAGCGCCGAGAGCCTCGGCATCGGACAGGCTTATCTGACGCTCCTTAAAAAGAGAAACAATGCTTTTTTCGTCATACTCCGCGCCGTTCAAAAAAAACGTCCTGCACAGAGAAAAAAGAGCGGAAAAATTTTCTCCCCTATGTTTTTTTATAAACTTCTCGCACGATAAAAGCGCTCCTTCGAGCAGAAGATAATTATCAGTAAGCCACGCGCCTTCTCCGCTCTCATTCCCGCCGCGAATCGCCTCAGAACAGAGCCTTTTCATCTCTTTTCGGCTTCTCTTTAATCCCCGCAGCGTAAACTCCATAAATATACCCTCCGATAAAATAATACGGGTATATTTTTGGCGGAAAACATATAAATATACAAAAAAAACCGCCGAAAGGCGGCTTTTGCTGTTGAGCTGTTATTTTGATTTTTCACCTGTGCTTTTTGCCTCTTTCAGAATACGGACCGTGTGGGAGAATCCGCGCTGCGCATCAAACAGTCCTTTCCAGCCAAGCCCCAATAGGCCGGCACTGTCAAGAGAAGAATTGGACATCGGATTAAAGCCTTTTTTTTCGTCATCGGTGGCATCGGCTCTTATAAGCGAAACTTCTCCGGATAAGGCAAGCAGCTGAGCCATTTCTTTTATTGAAACGATTGACTCAGGATTTGAAATATTATAGGCTTCGATATTTCTGCCGCGCAAAAGCACATAAAGGATCGCGCTTGCGCAGTCAAGACAATAACAATAGCTTCGTATTTGCGCACCGTCACTCTTCATAACAATGCTTTCGCCTGCTGCTGCCGCATAACTCCACGCGGAAGCAACCCGGTTGTCAAATGGTGACGCGGTTGGTCCGTAAATATGTCCGGGGCGCACAATAACGGACTCAACACCGTATTCATCGGCATACGAAGCGCACATCGTTTCCGCCGCGCGTTTTCCAACGGAATAGGAATTCCGAGGATTTAACTGATCAATAAAGCCGTATTCTCCCTCGCGATAGGGCTCGGAGCTGTTTTTCTGCCCGTAAACCTCACTGGAGCTGATATAGAGAACCCGCCGAACACCGCTGCTTTTCGCATAGTCCAGCAGATATTTTATGCCCAAAAAATTGCTGAGCATCGTTTCAACCGGCTCTTTAACTATCATCCCCGGAAACGCGTTGCTCGCCCCGTGGATAATATAATCGCACGGCAAAGAAAGCTCGTTATCTGTTTTTGAAGCATCATAAGGAACAAAGGTAAAATTCCCGTCATTAACTCGGTCGCCGAAGCGGTCGGTCATTTCACTCAGCCATCTTCCGGCGGCAAGGATATGAATTTTACCGGTATGAGTTTCATTATAACGCATCAAAAGATCAACAACAGCCGAGCAAACAAGCCCGGCGGCTCCTGTTATCATCACAGAGCGCCCCTCAAGCTCACTGAGGATCGGGAGCGATCCCAGCGTTTCATCGAGATCGGATATCCATAAACTGCTGTTATATATCATATAGCGTCCTCTTATTTAAGCCAATCGGATTTTTTTGCGATAAGCAGAGCCTTAAAAATATCAATATCGTCAACTGTTGTAAGCTTGATGTTTTTTTCGGAGCCTGCCGAAAAATACACCGGCTCGCCCATCTCCATTTTGAGCGTGCAGGAGGCAACGGAATTTGTTATCCCCGCCTCTAAAGCACGGCGATGGAGATCGCAGATATCGCCGATTTTGAACGCCTGCGGAGTTTGAGTTCTTTTAAGCCTGTCACGCGGGTAAATTCCATCGGCAACAAAGCCGTCGTTTGTTTCAAGCATAGCCTCCGCGCAGGGGATAACGGTTATGGCGTTTCCGTATTTCTTTGCCACGCGGATATTATCGGAAATTATCTCAGCGGAAACCATCGGGCGGATCGCATCGTGGATAAGAACGAGATCATCGGCGGAAAACTCCTTTTCGAGAGCAAAAACACCGTTGCGAATGGAATCCTGTCCGTTTTTTCCGCCCGGAACTATGGTTTTAAGCTTTGAAATGCCAAACTGCTTGGCATATGCCGAGAGAACGTGCTCCCATCCCTCAATACACACAACGGCAATTGAATCAATTTCGGGATGCTTTTCAAATGCCTCAAGAGTGTAAATAATAACCGGACGTTCGTTTACTGTTAAAAACTGCTTTGGAATATCCTGATGCATTCTCGCGCCGACTCCGCCGGCAATAATAAGCGCAATATTCATAAACTTTCCTTTCCTAACGCTGCAATTATGTTGCAAATACGGTCAGCGTTTTGCGTGCCCAGCCCCTCATACAGAGGCAGACACAACACATTTTGGGATATGTTTTCGGCTATGGGAGTTTTTTCAACAAGACTTTTATCCCCAAAGGCAATCACACTGCTTGTCAGCGGGTAAAAATATTTTCTCGCACCGATCCCCTGTTTTCCGAGCGCGTTCAAAACATCGTCACGGTTACTGCCGAAAACGGCCGGATCAAAAACAACGGGGAAATATGCATAATTGCTCTCAACGTTTTTCTGCACGGCGCTAAGGGTCAGTCCCTTTATCCCCTCAAGCCGTTCTCTATATCTCATCACGACCTCTTTCCTTGAGGCGATCGCGGAGGCAAGATGCCTTAAATTGCAAAGCCCCATTGCGGCTGCAAACTCGTTCATTTTGGAGTTACCGCCGAAAAACTGAAGCTCTTCGCCGTTTATTCCGAAATTCTTCCATTGATTGATGAGCGCGTAGTTTTCGCTGTCCTTAAACACCGCTGCGCCGCCCTCGATGCTGTGGAACACCTTTGTGGCATGGAAAGAAAACATTGAAGCATCCCCGAGCGAAGCGGAGCTCACACCGTTTCTTTTAACTCCGAAGGCGTGGGCTGCATCATAAATAACCTTGAGATTATATTTTTGCGCTATTTTGCTTATCGCCTCATCGTCGCAGAGATTTCCGTATACGTGGACGGGCATGATCGCCGAGGTTTTTTCGGTTATAAGAGCCTCGATTTTTTCGGGGTCTATGGTGAAATCGTCCTTTTTTATATCGCAGAAAACGGGCTTTAAGCCCTTTCTAACGATCGCGTTTGTTGTTGAAACAAAGGTGAAGGGCGTTGTTATTACCTCTCCCTTTAGACCCAAAACCTCAATTATACATTCGAGAGCCTGATGTCCGTTTACGCACAGCGCAAGATTTGAAACCCCGAGAAAGGCGCTCAGCTCCTTTTCAAGAGTTTGATGCTTAACCCCCGAATTTGTAAGCCAGCGGCTGTCCCAGATCTCCTTTATTTCGTTGCAATATTCTTCAAAGGAGGGCATTGAAGAGCGAGTAACCAGAATTTTGCTGTCCATTGCTTTTTTCCTCTTATTTCAAAATGAGCTTTTTTATAGAGCCATACACCGTTTCGCCCCTTTTTTTAAGAACCGAAAACATAAGTATGAGCAGGATAAAAACCGTTTTGTCTTTAATTCTCAGTTTTTTTGCGCTCACAAGAGCGTTTTTCTTAAATTCCTTTGAAAAGGACTTCCTGTATTCCGTGAGCCACAGATGAGTTAAATGCCAGTTGATCTCATAGCTGAAGCGTTCTTCGGAATATTCGTTAAAAAGCGAGATCCAGTTTATCTCGTTAAGGATATGTGTGCGATTTGTGGCAGATAAATTGTTTGCCGTCCAGGAATTTTTATGGGCAAAGCGATATGCCGCCATAATCTCATCTATATAATACGCTTTCCCTTCAGCGGCGCAAAGAGCCTGCAGAGGATAATCGTAAACATCGGCAAGCTGCCTGAACCGAGGCCACATATCCGCAATATCGCGCCTCACCATAAGCGAAACTGACGGGCAGAACATTCCGCCTCTTTTTATTATAACGCCCGGAGCTACCTCACCGCTGTTCTTAACGGGGCGATAGCTTATTTTTTCTCCGGTATCGTCCAACTGCAAAACACCGTGGAAGGTCATAGTTATCCCGGGGTCGGCAAGCATAACCGCCGTCTGCTTTGCAAGCTTATCGGGAGATGTCCAGAAATCGTCACCCTCACATATCGCAACAAATCTTCCTCTGAGCAAGGGAGAAATATAGGTTTCGGCGATATTGCAGGTTTTCATTTGGTTCTCCGTTTGCAAAACAGGAACAATGATCTCGGGATATTTTTCGGCGTATGACCTGACTATCTCTGCCGTGTTGTCGGTAGAGGCGTCATCGTGTATAATAAGCTCAAACGGAAAGTCCGTTTTTTGGCTAAGCACACCTTCTATTGCTCCCGCAACAGTATCCTCGTGGTTATAGCACAGGCAAACAACGGAAACCAGCGGTTTTATACCGTTTGTCATATATTTTGATATTCTCCGCTTAAAATATTCTCCCACCAGGCGGTGTTTTCAAGATACCAGTTTATGGTTTTTTTGATTCCGTCCTCAAATTTTGTTTCGGGAAGCCAGCCGAGGTCGGCGTGAATCTTCGCGGGATCGATCGCATAGCGCATATCGTGCCCTTTGCGGTCTGTTACATAAGTTATAAGATCTTCGCTTTTGCCGAGGGCAGAGCATATGAGCTTTACTATATCTATATTTCTCTTTTCATTATGTCCGCCGATATTATAGATCTCGCCAACACGGGCGTTATGAATAATCAGATCTATGGCCTTGCAGTGATCCTCAACATAGAGCCAGTCACGAACATTAAGCCCTTCGCCGTAAACGGGAAGAGGTTCGCCGTGAAGAGCCTTTGCTATCATAAGCGGAATGAGCTTTTCGGGGAACTGATAGGGGCCGTAGTTATTTGAGCAGCGGCTTATCGTCACAGGCAGAGAAAAAGTTCTGTAATATGCTCCTACAAGCAGATCCGCCGACGCCTTTGAGGAGGAATAAGGAGAGCTTGTGTGAAGCGGGGTCGTTTCCGTGAAAAACAGGTCGGGTCTGTCCAGCGGCAGATCGCCGTAAACCTCGTCGGTTGAAACCTGATGATAACGGACAATACCGTATTTTCTGCAGGCGTCCATCAGCACCGCGGTTCCCATAATATTTGTTTCAAGGAAAACTCCGGGGTTCTCAATTGAGCGGTCAACATGGCTCTCAGCCGCAAAGTTTACCACTATATCGGGCTTTTCTTCTTCAAAAAGAGAATAAACGGCAGTTCTGTCGCATATATCCGCTCTAACAAAGCGGAAATTTGCCTTGTCCATCAATGGGGTCAAGGTGTGGATATTTCCGGCATAGGTCAGCTTATCCACACAGATAAAACGGTAACCGGGATATTTATTCATCATATAGAAGAGAAAATTTGAGCCTATAAATCCGGCGCCGCCGGTAACTATAACTGTCATATTGATTTTCTCCTTTAATCAGTAAATTTTGTCGGTTGCAACGCGCGAAAGATGCTCTCCGTAGGGAGATTTTCCGTAAAGCGCAGCGGTGTCAAGCAGTTCCTCGCGGGTTATCCAATGCTTTCTGTAAGCTATCTCCTCAGGAGCGGAAATAACAAGCCCCTGTCGGTTTTGCACGGTCTGAACAAACAGAGATGCATCCATAAGGCTGTCCATGGTGCCGGTATCCATCCACGCAAATCCCCTGCCGAGGATCTGAACCTTAAGGCTGTCAGCTTTGAGATAGAGCTTATTGAGGTCTGTTATTTCAAGCTCGCCTCTCTCGGAAGGACGCACCTGCTTTGCCATTTGAACAACGCGCTTATCGTAAAAATAAAGTCCCGTTATGCAGTAGTTCGATTTCGGAAAGGCAGGTTTTTCCTCAAGCGAAAGAACATTTAAGTCCTTATCAAATTCAACAATGCCGAAGCGGTGAGGATCGGGAACGGGATATCCGAAAATGGTTGCCATACCGTTTTCGGCGTTCTGCACAGCCTCGTTCAGATTTTTTGAAAAATATCCGCCGTAAAAAATATTATCCCCCAAAACCATAGCGCAGGGCTCGTCTCCGATAAAATCCTCACCTATGAGAAATGCCTGCGCAAGCCCGTCGGGAGATGGCTGGACTGCATAGGAAAGACTTATGCCAAACTGCTTTCCGTCGCCCAGAAGCTCCTTAAAACGGGGAGTATCGGCGGGGGTTGAAATAACAAGAATGTCCTTGATCCCCGCCAGCATAAGGGTTGACAGCGGATAAAAAATCATCGGCTTATCATAAATAGGCAAAAGCTGCTTTGAAGTTACTCTTGTTAGCGGGTAAAGGCGCGTGCCTGAGCCGCCTGCGAGGATAATACCTTTCATAGGTCAAATTCCTTTCCGGATCGTTTTTTTCAGTCCTTTATATTATTCTGAGGCCTTTGAAGTTCCGTCAAGCTCGTCCTCTATGGCTCTTCGTTCTTCGACCGACAAACCGTCCACGATCTTCATAAGCCTCTGTATACGCGCCGGTTCAGGCTCGTTTCGGTCAATTTCATATGGGAAATTTTCGGGATGAGCGCGTTCCCTTTCCCCTATCCGCCAAGCTATTCTGAAGCGGTTTGAAACGTCCAGAAGCTCCTCCTCGGTTTCAGGGAGCTTTCGCTTATCGGTGGGAGTAAACAAAAATGCGCTGTAGGCATTGCAGATAACGCTTGTTGGGCCGAATGCCACCTGTTTTCCGTGGTCAAGCCACAGACATTTATTACACAGATCTCTTATCTGCTGAACGGAGTGGGATATGAGGACCCCGGTGACCCCGTTTGCGAGAATACCCTTGATACGGCGCGCGCTCTTTTCCTTAAACGCCTCATCGCCAACGCTTAAAACTTCGTCAAGAATAAGGATATCCGGCTCAACGAGACAGGCTATTGAAAATGCAAGCCGGCTCTTCATTCCGGAAGACAGCTGCTTGAACATATAGTCCTGAAACTCCTCAAGTTCAGCAAAGGCAATTATTTCGTTATACTTGCGCTCCATAAACTCCTTGGTATATCCGAGAAGCGCTCCTCGAAGGAAGGTGTTTTCACGCACGGTAAGCTCCGGGTCAAAGCCCGAAGCGAGCTCTAACAGCGCCGCAACCTTTCCGTCGGTGTAAACGCTGCCCTTGGTTGGACGCATTATGCCCGTAACTGCCTTCAAAAGGGTTGATTTTCCCGCGCCGTTTGTGCCAACAATGCCGAGCATATCGCCCTTATCAACTGAAAAGGTGATGTCTCTGTCCGCCCAAAACTCCTCAACTTTATAGGTGTGGGTCACTTTTTTTATTATATAATCCTTTAATCCTATCTGCTGAAGATCTCCGGTTTTATATCGAATTGAAACGTTTTTGCATTCTATAACTGCCATACTGCGCCCCTTCCATTATACGTAATAAAGGAACTCGTGGTTATACTTTTTATAAACCAAACAACCTATTAAAAGCACAACGGCGGTGTAAACCAATATAAGCAGATGTATCCATATTGAAGGCACATAACCGTTTATCATAACTATTCTGAAATATTTTATAAACACGTAAACGGGGTTCGCATAAAAGAACATCTGAGATTTTTCGGGCACTATTGTAACCGGATAAAAAATTGCGGAGATATAGGTAAGAAGCATAAGGAAAATGCTGTAAAGGTATTCTATGTCTCTGAAAAATACGAACATTGCGGAAAGCAGCATTCCAACGCCTATGTTAAATATCAGCAGCATAACTATGGGATATATCAGGCTGAGCACATGCGCTCCGAAAACAATGCCGTCAAACAAACAAAAAGCAAAGTAAATTAATAGAGTAAGTCCGAAATTGATATATGACTGCACAGACTTTGAAAGCAAAAACAGAGATTTCGGCACGTTGATTTTGGTGAAAATTGACGCATTTGCCATCAGCGCCCGCATACATCCCTGGGTGCATTCCGAATAAAAATTCATAACCAGAGTTCCGCTGAAAATATATATAATAAAATGCGGCTCGGTTCTTCCGAAAATATGCTTGAATATCATAAGCAGAACAAGAACATTGATAAGCGGAGAAAGTATGCTCCATAACATACCTAAAATAGTGCGCTTATATTTTTTCTTAAAATCGCGCTTAACAAGCTCTGAAAAAAGAAATTGATAGCTTTCAAGTTTTTTTATCATAGTTTATTGCCTTTCATCTATCAGCGCTTCAACGGAATCAACGCCGAAAGTCAGAATTCCGAAAGCGTTTTTCATACTCTCTCTTTCAGCATAGGAATCATCTATAAAAACAGCCTTTTTTGAGGGCATAATGTGATCCGTCTTTTTTTCGCTTCTGGGAATACAGATAATATCGTCAAAAAGCTCCGGGAAAATTCTGAAAACCTTCATATCTTCCCTCACGTCCGTTTCGTGACGCGTTAAAAGAACAACCCTTATCTTTCTTTCAACACACTGATAAATAAATCTGAGTACGCTGAAATTGACTTTCCCTTTAACGATAAGAGTGTCGTCATAATCTATATACGCTTCATCATAGTCAATGTCAAGTGAAAAAACATTATACAGAGCCCTGTCAACGCTTGCCGAAGGCAGAATTTCGGGAATCTGAACGTCATAGCCCAGAGCGTCAAACACCGTGAGCAGGGCAAGATTTACCCCCGCAGCTCTCTCAAGACACATGGTTCCTGCAACTCTGGTTGCGCATTCCAGAAGCCTGTATTCTCCCGCGGAATTTTTTTTAAGTTGGAAAAACCAGACTCCGCGAAGCTCCATTTTGCCGTTTATAACTTCGGCTATCTCCCTTATTCTTTTATCGGGCGGCATAAGGGAGGAATTAACGCTTATGCCGTTTTTAATTCTGTTCCGGTTGCGGCAGGAGGCAAAACGAAGCTTGCCGTTTCGGTCGGTGAAACAGTCTATGGTGTATTCCTCTCCGGGAAGATATTCGCATATGACCTGCGGATCGCTTCTCTGCGAAAGCTCATAAACCAGCTCTTCTTTGCTTTTTATTATCATAAAACCCTGCGCGCCCTGTCCCTCGGCGGGCTTTATTATAACAGGATAGCCCGGAACATCCTCGGGAGAGGAATAAACACCGGGTAAAAAAGAGCAGCCCTCAAGCCTTTTATAGGTTTTATCCTTGCTCCTGCAGATCTGAACCGCTTCGTCGGGACTTGTCAGCAGCTCGGCGTGAAGGGAATCCCTTATTCGGCTGAGAGCGGAAATAACGCTGTCAAGAGCGGGAAAAATAAAATTTATTTTATATTTGTCGATAACACTGTTAATGGCGTCCAAAAAGGCAGGATCGGAAATATAGGGGATGCCGCCTATATAATTTTCATATACGCTTTTTCCGTGGTCGGAAACGCTCGAAGCTCCGAAAAGCGTTATAAACCGAATATCCTTCAGCGCTCTGTGCAGCTCAAGTCCGATCTCCGAACCGCAGGGAAACACCATAATATTGAGTTGTTCCATAAGCTTTTTCCTCCAATTGAGGCAAGGTCAATTAATTCCCAAGCGCTGCTTGAGCTCTTTAACTATCCTCTCGGAATTATCAGGGCCGTTAACGGCGGAATCAAAGAAATAAGCGCACTTTTCGCGGCGTTTTTCGGCATCCTTTGAAGGCTCGGCAATATAAGAAGCAACCTCGTTCAGAGTTTCTTCCCAGCTTGCCGTCATAGGTCCGGGGATAACGCTCGGGAAATCAAGGTTGAAGCCCGCTTCGTTTTCGCAGAACCATTCATAATCGGGGCAGTGGAATATAACGGGACGGTCAAGCATTGCAAAATCAAGCGCAATGCTCGAATAATCGGAAATAACAACCGAGAAGGTGCCGAGGTCTGTATACACGTCCTTCTCATCGTGAAGGAAGATGCGGTCATGGTCCTTCAATTTGCGCTTTATAAGATTTGAATAGTTGCGCCAGGTGTGGGGATGAAGGCGAAGGTAAAATTCAGCGTTTAATTCTTCCATACGCGCCTGGATCACATCAAGCTCATCGAGAACTCCGTCCACCAGATCCCGTTCAAATTTATAATTGAAACGGTAGGTTGGCGCAAACATAATTTTATAGGGGTCAGTTTGAATTTCGCTCTCATAAAGAGGAAGATTGCGCGGATGCCCTGCCATAAAGCAGTTTTCGTGCGGAATTTTCCAAACGTCAGCAATCATATCAAGTCGTTCCTGCCCCGGACAAACGAAGAGGAAATACTTTTCAAACTTTTCTCTGAACGGAGCAAGAAAACGGTATTTTATTTTCTTTTTGAACCTTGCAAACAGGCCGTCTCCGGGCAAAACGAGAATATCGTCGCAATACTGAACGCCTCTCTCGGTTGTGTTTTTAACACCGCTCGCATCTCCCATAGACTTAAATCCAACTCCGTGCCAAAGCTGAACGACCTTTATTTTATCGTTAAAACCGAACTGAGGATTAAAATCGGTCATAGCGAAATGGTCAACAACGGCAACGCTTGCCTTGCTTAATAAATCCTTTCCCTCGGGACTTCCCATAAGATATGCGGGTTTTCCTTCCGTTTGCAAGGCGCCGAGAACCGTATTATTTGTTGTAAGCCACACGGCGCGGATTTCGGGGTGATTCTCAAGAATATATTCATATAAATATTTTGTGTTGTCCATATACGAGTTATGACGAAAGCCAGAAAATACCCATAGGTCATTTTCTTTTTCAACCTTCGTATAATTCCAGTAAGCTCTGTAAGAGCGAAGGAGCGATACGGATTTATTTATATATTTCTTTAGCTTTGCGATAACCTTTGAAAGCCTTGAATAGAGCTTTAACCCCGGCAAAGCAAACTTTGAGGCTCTTTTTGTTTTATAAAGATGATAAAGAGCATCGCCGGGAAGTTTTTTCTGAAGAACACTATATATATTAAAAGCGCCGATATAGGTATGCAGAGCCTCAAACAGTTCATTCGGATACTCCTCGGCAAGCCTTACTATAAGGCTTTCATCCTGAAGAGACTTCGCTGTATTGAGATAGTTTGTTATCTCCTTGGTGGTTCTCCAGCGGAACAGCTTGAAGGCATAGTTATCAAAATGAACACGGAAATATTCCCTGAGTCCCGCAAGAAGGCGAACATAATCAAGACGAGTATTGATGAAATGCTCGTTTGTGCTGCTGTTCATAAAAACTCCCACATCGCTTCTGCGATAAACGGAGGTAACATCCGGAAGATAAACGGCCTTTCCGAGTCCCATCTGCATAATGGTCATAGGCGTGTCACCTATCATACCCTGAAAATACCAGTCGGGTATCTCTATGTCGTAATCCCAGCGGTAAAATGCGGAGGAGGTGTGATTCGGGAAAGTTATAATAAAATCGGTTATCCTATAAAAAGGCTTGGATCTGAATCCGGGCGTACACTCGGGAATTATCATATCGCCGTTGGCTTCGTGTTTATACCAATTATTGAGGTGCCAGTCCGCAGGAGCATCAATTTTTGTGCGGGTGTAGCACATACGAACATCCTCGTGTTCCTGCATATAGTCAAACTGCTTTTGAAGCTTATATTCGTCTATCCAGTAGTCATCACCCTCGCAAAAGGCAATATAGGGGCTGTTTGCGCGCATACACAGATCAACAAGATTGGTCTGCGCTCCCATATTCTGCTCCCTTATAAACGGAACGATAATATCGGGATATTTTTCGGCATATTCTCTGACGATATCGGCAGTATCGTCGGGGCCGCAGTCCTCTCCGACAAATACCTTAAACTTAAAATTGGTTTTCTGCATTACAAAAGAATCCAGCGCCTGACGGATATAATCGTGATGATTATAAGTTATGCAGCATACTGTCACTGCGCAGTCATCAGAGTTTTCTTCATATCTGCGTGCAGTTTCAGGTCCCATAATCAAATCATCCCTGCTGCTGTCGGTAACGTATTCACCCGTTCCGTCAACAAAAAGACGGGCGTATTTGAATCTTTCCTTTGAAATATGCTCCATAAATTATACCCCCAAAAGCCTATGATGATAGTTTGCGCTATCAGTCAATTAAACATTCTAGCATATATTGGAAAAAAAAACAACATTATTTTAAAAATTCGTGAATTACGGAAGTTTTGCAAACAAATTGTCTTTTACCGGATTTCAGCATAAAGCGGCAAAAAGCGGTTTCGCAGCATTCTGCGGCGAGTCTCTTCCGATTACGCCATCGCCGCCCTATATGCCAAAATCCGGCGGGCGTTAAAATCTTTTTATTTAAT
>JAFLUL010000090.1 GCA_022508845.1 Oscillospiraceae bacterium
GCCCGCAGGGCAAATTTCGGCGGGCGTTAAAATCTTTTTATTTAATAGGAAACGGCTCTGCTGCGATCAAAAAATCGCCGCAGGGCCTGTTTAATTATGATAAGAGTTTTCTTTCCGAATTGATTTCAGGCATTAGTTTTTCCTGCTTCAGCTGAAAAGGACATACGCTTTCGCAATATTCAAAGCGAATACTACCGTTTGCGTGAATATGTTTTTATATTTCATAATGCTAAGCGTTTTTTTAATTCAGATCAAATCTTTTTGAAAGTTACCTTCACGCTTCCGCTTCCAAGAGCCTGAGCCAGTTCCTGCGGGTTTTGAACTGTTCCGAGGGGAGTATAGCTGTAAACAGTTGAAAAGCTATCATAAAACAACACAAGGCAGTTATTTGAATAGAGCATAATATCTCCCGCCTTTATTTCGGACGGTCTGACTGAATCGGTAGGCAAACTGCCGTCAAGATAATAATATTTCTCATTACCGTTCAGCTCGCTCATATTAACAGTTAAAGGCAGTTGTTTCAGCAGCTCCTTTGCAGCTTCGTTATCATATATCGTTGCGGTAAAAGTTTCACTTCCGACAATAATCTCAATTTTATTCATATTTTCCTCCTCTGAGCCGGATTCTTTTTTTTCCGACGTTTCGGCTGTTTCGCTGCCGTTTATAAACCCGATTTGCGTTTTTTTGCAGCCGGCAAAAGAAAACAAAACAGCAATAGCGCATAACACAGCAAGCTTTCGTTTCATTCTTTCCGATCCTTTCATTCTCGCTTTTCAACTTTATCTATCGGATAAACATTAACCCTCCTGAACCATAATAGCAAATACTTATATAAATACATATCAGGCATATTAAAGGCTGCGGCGGTTTGGAATTTCAAACGCATACGGATGAGTTTAAGTCCGATATAATAAGGATCCGCAAAAAGCAGAATTATTTCTGAACCTTTTGCGGATCTTATCATTATTGACCTTTTATTAACGGTCCCTTATTTTGGCCTTTTTGCAAGCCAATCATCAGGATTTTCAAGGTTGACGGCAGCGCGGAGAATAAGTCTCGCGTCTTCTGCGGTTATTGTACCGCTGAAGTTTACATCGCCGTTGCGGAAGTTCTGGCTGTCGGGAGAATACTTTTCAAGATTAACAGCCTGTCTCAGAGCAAGTCTTGCGTCTGCGGCGGTTATCTTTTTATCAAGATCCATATCGCCGAGCATAAGATTATCTTCTTCCTTGACTTCTTCGGGAAGTATAGTAAAGCTTGCGGTCAGGACTCCCTCATAGTTGCCTATACCGGTGATGGTGGCGGTGCCTTTTCCTGCTGAGGTATTGTTTTTGTAAGAAACTGTGTAGTCCTTGCCCTCAGTCAGAACCAAACCGTTTTGGTCGGTGACTGTGAAGCCAACCTTTGCTCCGTTGGGATCATACGCTGCATCTCCGTTTGCCTTTGCAGTGGCACCCGAGAGGCTCTGAGGAGCTATCTCGAAGGTAAATTCAAGAGTGCCTTCATAATTGCCTATACCTGTAACGGTAACATTGGCAGTTCCTGCATTAACGTTATTTGCGTAAGTAACGGTGTAATCAGTGTCCTTAACAAGCTCATATCCCTCGGGATCAACCAGTTTAAGAGAATCGGCGCTATAGGTCTTGCTTTCGCCGGAATAAACGGTCTTAGTCCAGGTGCGGGTGATAAAGTCCTCGGTGAGAGCCTTGCCTGCGGAAGAGGTGGCGGAAACGGGAGTTGTGTAGGTTATTGCATTATAGGTCTTTTCGCCTACAACACCGCGGCTGCGGATACGGAACTGATAATCAGATCTTGCATTGAGATCGGAAACTGTATAACTGGTTTCAGCAGTTGTTCCAACATTCTTCCAGGTTTTGCCGCCGTCGGCAGAGCAATAAATCTGATAATCCAGTTTGCAACCCACAGACTTCTTAGCAAGAGCGTGAGTCCAATTCAGGGTTACGGAGCGGTCGTCATTGGCGGTGGCGGTGATATTGGTGGGATTGTCGGGACGGATCTCAAGGGTGAGGGTTACAGTACCATTGCTGTTATAATAATTACCTGTGGGCATATCTCCACTGGACGGGAAATATACGTCTACGCTGGCGGTGCCTACATAGCGGTTATTGCTCCAAAGACGTCTGAAATCGGTCATCTCGTTGGTTACACCGTCAAATCTAATAGTAAGCTCTTCGCCGTTTTCGGGATTAACAACATGAACAGTCCAGAGGTGGGTGGCTCCGTCATACGTTACGGCCTTATAGCCAAGGTGGAAGTCCCAATCGGCAACGTCAATTGCAACGTTTCCGCAGAGCTGCTCATTGCCATGCGAATCAAAATAAGTGTTATCGCAAACAAGGCTTCCATCTTCCTGCAATACATAGTGGTGGCCGGTGAACTGAGCTGCTCCGCCGGCATAGGAGGCGTCATAACGGGGGCTGTAAGCCCTGTTTTTGCCGTCCTTGATGCAGGTTGCATCGCCCCAGTTTTTAACATTATGGTCAAGAAGACCGTTTTCATCGGCATAAAGGAAGATATTCTCAAAGGGGAACCAGCGTTTTCCGTTTGTGCCTGAATAGGTGCCGGTCTGAAGCTTGCCGGCAAGGAAATAATACTGATAATCGCCGTATTCATCGGCTCCGTTTACGTTCTCGGCAAAGCCGCTGTAGCCGATTTCAGCGGGATCTATCTGCTCGCCGCAGCGATCGCAGAGGAGCATACCGGTTTCGGGATCATATTTAACTGTGCCGTCATCCGGGATATAGTGTTCACCCAAATCATCGCAAACTCCTGCGCCGCTGTATACTGTAAAGGTGTCCCAAACAATTGCCTCGCCACTGTCGCGCATATTCCAGGCGGTAACAGTGAAGTGGCGTTCATCAGCATCGACAGTTATATACAGTGAATCATAATCCTGAGCAGTCTTAGCGAATGGATAGTTATTGGGATTCTGAACCGCATAGCTGTTCTCACGGCTCTTTTCACCGAGGTCGCCGGAAATCATATATACAGTGCCAAGACCCTTGGTTGCAACGATATTTCCGTTTGCGTCAACATAATGGTCGCCGTTAATCTTCATATCCAGCGCAGTTTCGCCGTAAATCTGCTCGGTACGGGCGTAACTGTGGTCATGGCCGCTGAAAACAAAGTCGATACCTGCTTCATCACAGGCGGGAGCAAGAATATTGTGGTGGCCGTCGCTGCTGCCCAGAGGGTTAGTGTAGTAAGGAGGCTGATGCTCAACGAGAACTTTCCAGGTGGCATCGCTCTTGGCGGCATCCTCCACCAGCCACGAGGCTGCGTCGATAAGGTTTGCATGCTGATTGATAACAGCGATATACACATTGCCGTATTCAACGCTATAGTAAAGTCCTTCACCCTCAAGGCCGTAAATTGCGGCGCTGATGTTGGAACCGTTGGCGTTGTTGGTCTCGTGGTTACCCATAGCCTTTATAAAGTCGATTCCGGGGAAGGCATCCTGCCATACTCCGAGGATCTGGCTCCACTGGGCGAAGTTTGTTCCGCCATCAACATAGTCACCGGTCTGAATACCGAAGTCTACATCGGGAATTTTGCTGCCGATATTCATCAGAGTCTCTATAGCAGCCTGATCTTCTGCATTGCCGTTGCCGTGAAGCTGAGCGTCACCAACAACAACAAAGGAGGTTGTTCCGTCGTCATTATAAGTTGCAAACTCGGTTACTGCTGACCAGCCGCCGTCAGTTCCGTCACCTGCGCGAAGAACATAGGCTGTTCCGGCTTCCAGGTTTTTAAGGTCAACGCGATTTATAAACGCACCTTTGAAGCCAAGCTCGAATGAATAGAGCTTTGCTTTGCCTTCGGCGATATTGGCATTATTGAACGCGGCCTCAACAGCGATCTTATCGGCGGCAGCATTGGCAGCTTCAGCAGAAGTGTCCTCACCTGCAACTTCGATTGCCTGCGCTTCAGCTTTTGCCAGAATTTCTTCTGACTGAGCGCTTACAGCTTCGTTTCCTGCCTGCTCACCGGCAGCCTTTGCAGCAGCTATCTCTTCTTCGGTTGGGTTGCTGATATCCTCAGCGCCTTCGATAGCCGCGTCATATGCGGTTTTATAGGCTTCATCATAGACGGATTTTTCAAGAGCTTCCTTAGCAGAATCAAATGCCTCGTTATAAGCCTTATCCCAAGCTTCCTTAAGCTCACTGTAAATACCGTCATAGGCTTCGTCATAAGCTGCCTTATAAGCAGAATCATAGTCAGCCTTTGTTACATACTGAACCTTGGCTTCGCCGCTGCTTTCAAGAGAGGAAAGCCAGGTTATATTCTGCTCGGTGGAATTATTACCTGCAGAGGGATTCATAGTAAGGTCATATGCCTTATACTCATTCTTTTCTCCGCTCCACTCTACCAGATTCACCGAAGAAGCAAAACTATAATGACGGGCCGCTGCGTTTCTGACCTGGATGCTGAAGTTATTGCCCGCAGCTTTGCCGCTGAAATAGGGGGTGGTATAGCTGTTGCCGTCAGAGAATGTGCCGTTCATATCTGTTTCGCCGTCAAAGAGCTTAACATTTTCGGTGTCAACAGTTGCGTTCGCACCGGCATTGGGAGTTGTGTTAACAACGATAACGCTGTTTTCACGGTTTGAAACAAGAACCTCAGGCTCGATTTCATAGTAAGCCCAAAGATCAGCTCTCTGATCTCCGGTGTTAACATAGTAGGTCTGGCCGTTAGTTGTTTCAACGGCAACTGTTACGTTATAAGGAACGTAGTCGGACGCAGCAAGATTGCTGGGAATGGGAAGATTGAATGAAAGGATAGTGAGGTCGGACATCGCAATTAAGCTGTTTACGGATGCGTTGTTAACATAGAACACGCGGGTATTGTCGTCCGCCTTACGGTTACGAACCAAGCCGGTAAGGTTGGCGCCCAGCTTCTGAACCGCACTGGCAACGCCGAAGGTACCTGCGCCGGGTTTCATAAGGTCATTCGAATCGGTTATGATCTGTCCCTGACTGTCGGTCCAGGTTCCGTCGCCGTTACTTTTTACCTTCTCAAGGTAATCATCATAGAAAATATTTACATCGCTGCTTGTGGTCTTCTTGACCGTTTCAAGCTTACCTGTGTTTTTATAGGTGATATTGGTGGATATGGACTTGATTTTTGTCCAGTCCATAACGTTGCCCACAGAAATGGTTATATTATAATCTCCGCCCAACTCAGCCTCTTCATCACGATCAATTATGATAGTTGGAAGATCGCCGGCGGGATTGCTGACAACGAAATAATAGGTCTGGTCAGTAACGTTGCCGAAGTTGTCGGTTATGCTTACGCGAAGGGTATGCTCACCGTTTGCAAGAGTCATCGCAACGGTCTGAGCCTGGTCGGCATTGGCGGTAAAATCGGTGCCGGGGGTAAGAGGACTGCCGTCAAGGAAGAGCTGGGTTCCCTCAGCATCAATGCCGCTGTAGTTTTCGCCCAACGGATCGGTAAAGCGGATATCAAAGCTGATATCGTTGCTGTTTACAGTTACGGATTCCTCGGTTGACAGCTCAGTATCGCCGGCATTAACAGAGAGGATCTCCGGATAGTCCATATCGTCAACATTAGTGCCGTAAACCCAGCGAACGTTGTCAACATAGAACTCGCCTATAGATTTGCTGCCGCATACGATAGCGTTTCCGTTTCCGTCATTGGTACCGCCGGGGATGTAGGTCATCATGATCATTCCCTGTCCGCCCGGACGGATCATAATGGGATGCTCCGCATCAACAACTGCCTTTTCATAAAGGCTTGTTAAATTGGCCTCAACATATTTCCAACCGGTCCAGTTTATACCGGTATACTGGCAGGACTTTTCCGCACCTGCGGGAGTAAAATGGAGAGTCTGATTTGCATAGGCAGAGCCGTTCCAATAGGCAACTTCACACCAAAGCCAGAAGTTGCTCATATCCTCGGGAGCATAGAACCACATACCAAAGCCGGTGGGGCTGCCGGGAGCTACAAGAGCCTCGGTTACACGGTAGTTAATATTGGCGTTTTTGGTGCTGCCCGACGGAACGAAAGTACGGAAATCATATGTAAGCTTCAGAGCTTGATTGCCGAAGCGAACCTGACCGTTTTCTTTGGTAACCGCGCCGCTGCCGTAGCCGTTCATATTCTCCTGATTATGAGAGGTTGACGGAATTGCGCTGGCGTGGTAGGCATAGATGCCGTAGCCGTCTGCCTTGAGAACGCCACTGGCGGGAATGGCAGCGTTATAGTTTCCGGTAAAGGTAACGCCGTTGGTATAAACGAACCAGGAATAGCGTTCATCGCCGCTAACAAGCTCTTCAGCAGCTTTACCCGCGGCAGGTCCTGAAACGACCCAGATCTGTCCGTGCTGACCGTAGGTGTCCAATTTTACGCCGGTTTCGTATACGGCGTCTGTTGTATAGCCGAACTGATTATAGCCGTGATCATAGCCTTCGTTCATAGTTACATGGGCTTCATCCCCGTCTATTTCTGTCCACGGCTGAGTTGTTGTTACATTTTCGTGAACCCAGTAGCTGTCGCTGGGATTGGACCAGCTGCTTCCGTTCCAAACCTGGCGGCGAAGGTGATAGAAATTGCCGTCACCTGTTTGAGGCTTATAAACTTCCGCAGTACCGTCAGTAAAGAAGCTGGCGGCCGCGCCCCAGTCGTAAAGTCCAGCCTTAAAATCGGGGTCCTCAAAATCAAGAGCAATAACCGGCATTTTGCCTATTTCAACGTTAATGGAGGCGGTAAGCTCACTGTTTCCGTTGTAGGTTGCGGTTATGGTGCCCTCAAGTGACTCTTCCATCTTTTCGTGGGCGGTAAATTTATTATTTGAAACAGAACCCAAAGGCTCGTCATTCTTTGTGTTTTTCAGCTCCCAGGTGAAGTCGCCGTCCTTAATATTGAGGTCAACGCCCTTGCTGCGGATGGTAAGTCCGAGGTCGGTAACCTGGCTGAAATCAAGACTGAGAGCAACGCTCTCAAAATAAACCTGATCGGGTTCTGCGATCTGAATGACCGTGCTGCCCACAACATTACCGTTATGAAGCAGTTCCACTCCGACCTCACCGATCGCGCCAACTGCGGCGGTAAATAAGCCGGTGTTTTCATCTATATCACCCATATCCTCAGAACCGGCAGCAAGACGCCAGGAAAGGCCGGTTTCGGGAAGCTCAGCGGAAGTACCGCTCTTATCAACGCCCTGAGCCTCGAATTGAACGGTGGTATAAACAGCGGAGCCGTTCTCATCAGCGGCGGGAAGAGAGGGAGTATAGAATTCATTATTGGGGGTAAGGCTTGCGTGGTCAAACACTCCGTCTGACTGAACGGTGCTTACAACAAACAGGGTGCTGCTTACCGTACGCGGAACACCGTCGGAGGGGCTGTTCTGAACAACAAGCTCATTTGTTCCCTCACGAACTGTGGCAAGGGTTGAAGAACCGCCGCCGTCCAGATTCAAACCGATCCAGCAGCCCTGAGCCACAAGAACGTCAGCGATATCAAAATAGGTTTCACCGCAGCTGGTAGGAGGAGTTGAGCCGTGGGTAACATACATAACCACGCTGCCGTCTTTCCTGATGCCTATGGCGGTACGGCTTACGGTTGCCTGAGCATATGCTTCATCACTATTAATTACATTCTCGCCGTTTTCAACAAGGATCTCGTTTCCGCCGACAGCCTGCAAAACGTGTTCATCAAGCGGAACGTCTCCCCTGCGTATTTCGGCGGTACCGTCATCCAAGATGGCGAAATAGGGGCGATTATTCACCGCGTGACCGACCTGTCCGTCCATAACCAGAACACCGGCAGGTTCGCCGTTGGTCATATTGAAGAAGTCAGCGTTAATGGCGGCAACGACTTTATAGCCGTCGTGAGCGGGAACGCGTTCATACAGGCGAGCCTGATCGGTTACGCTCTGCAAACCCCATTCAGCAAATGAATAGTTCATATAGCTTGCGGCTATTCGGATATTGCCGGCAGCAAAATCGCCTGCGTCAATGTCCACTATGTAGCCAATACGCTGATTGTTTCCTTGTGCATTGTTTGTGGTCAGCTTAGTCTCGGTAACACCATCAACAATAGCGTATTCGGTGCTGGAGATCTTATAGCGACCTTCGGGTGTACCGGCAATTCCCTTTGCTGACACCGAGGGGATGATCAGATTGACCATCAGTATCAGCACAAGCAACAGAGAAAGGCCAGTTCTCATTGGTCTTCTTTTACTCATTGGGTAACCTTCTTTCAGTTGTTTTTATATATGCTAACTGCAATAATTGCAGGAATTGCAATAATTGCAGTAATTGCAGGAATTTCAGCAGAATAGCAACTTTAGGAAAATACGGCAAAAAAAACGGGCAATATAGCCTGTCCTATTGACGAAATCAGCTCCCTACTGCACTTACGCTTATAATATCATAAAAGATTTAATTCTTCAAGTGTTAATTTTATATTTTTATATATATTATTTCCATTATAGACATCGGCAAAAACAAAAAAATACAGGAATTTCTTTTTTATAGTATATTTATACAATATTTTGCATATTGGCTATTGACAAGCAATATCATATGTGCTAAAATACTGCCATTCCAACCGGTTTTTGCCGAAAATGGTTGAATAAATATTCAAAAAAAAGGAAGTATTTAAGATGAAAAAATTTTTTGCTTTGATTATGGCATTGGCCATGATGCTGTCTTTAGCAGCCTGCGGCGGTAAAACCGACAGCGATACCAAATATAATACCGTGGAAAGCGGCAAGCTTATTATGGCTACCAATGCTGAATTCCCTCCCTATGAAATGAAGGCCACCGGCGAAGGTGT
>JAFLUL010000091.1 GCA_022508845.1 Oscillospiraceae bacterium
CGGAAGAATTCTCGAAACAACGCCCTTGTTTCCGTGGCGGCCTGCCATTTTATCGCCTACCGAGATTTTTCTCTTCTGAGCTATATAGCAGCGAACCACCTTTTCAACTCCGGGAGAGAGCTCATCGCTGTTTTCTCTTGTGTAAACTTCAACATCAACTATAATGCCGTATTCGCCGTGAGGCACCTTAAGGGAGGTATCTCTTACCTCTCTTGCCTTTTCGCCGAAGATGGCTCTGAGAAGTCTTTCTTCTGCTGTAAGCTCGGTTTCACCCTTGGGAGTTACTTTACCAACCAGGATATCGCCGGAATGAACCTCCGCGCCTATGCGGATTATTCCGTTTTCATCGAGATCCTTGAGAGCATCGTCGCCCACATTGGGAATATCTCTGGTTATTTCTTCGGTTCCGAGCTTTGTTTCTCTTGCCTCAACCTCATATTTTTCAATGTGGATGGAGGTGTAAACATCGTCTCTTACAAGCTTTTCGTTTATGAGAACGGCGTCCTCGTAATTATAGCCTTCCCAAGTCATAAAGCCGATAAGAGCGTTTTTGCCGAGCGATATTTCGCCCTCGCTGGTTGAAGGACCGTCGGCTATAACATCGCCCTTTTCAACTCTGTCGCCGACCGAAACAATGGGTCTCTGGTTTATGCAGGTACCCTGGTTGGAGCGCATAAACTTGAGAAGCTCATAGGTCTGAATGCCGCCGTCATCACAGCTTACTTCAACACTGTCGGCGCTGACCTTTGTTACGGTACCTGAGTTTTTACAAAGAACGCACACGCCCGAATCACAGGCTGATTTAAATTCCATACCGGTTCCGACATACGGAGCCTCGGTTTTGAGAAGCGGAACTGCCTGGCGCTGCATGTTCGCTCCCATCAGAGCGCGGTTTGCGTCATCGTTTTCAAGGAAGGGAATCATTGCCGTTGCAACGGAAACGACCATTCTGGGAGAAACGTCCATATAATCGGCATACTGAGGCTGAATATCAAGGAATTCGTCCTTATAGCGGCAGATAATTCTGGAATTGACGAAATATCCGTCGTCGGTCAGAGGTTCGTTTGCCTGGGCAACTCTGTATTCATCCTCAACATCGGCGGTCATATATTCAACCTGCTCGGTAACACGGCCGGTTTCTTTATCAACCTTTCTGAAAGGCGCCTCAATAAAACCGTATTTATTTATTTTTGCAAATGTTGCAAGATAGGAAATAAGTCCGATATTGGGTCCTTCGGGGGATTCTATGGGGCACATTCTGCCGTAATGGGTATAATGAACGTCGCGAACCTCAAATCCGGCTCTGTCTCTTGAAAGACCGCCGGGGCCGAGGGCGGAAAGACGGCGTTTGCTTGTTAACTCAGCAAGAGGATTGGTTTGATCCATAAACTGAGAAAGCGGAGAAGAACCGAAAAACTCGCGGATAACGGCGATAACGGGACGAACGTTGATAAGCTGCTGAGGAGTCAGCTTGTCCGGCTCCTGTGTGTGGATGGACATTCTTTCGCGAACAACTCTCTCCATTCTTGTAAATCCTATGCGGAACTGGTTCTGGAGAAGCTCGCCAACGCTTCTGACACGGCGGTTGCCGAGATGATCTATATCGTCAAGGCTGCCCACGTTGTGCGCTGCGCAGTTGAGATAATTTATGGTTGCGAAAATATCGTCAATTGTTATGTGCTTTGGAATGAGGTCATCGCAGCGGGCGGCAAGAAGCTCTTTAAGGGCTTCTTTATCATCGCCGGCGGCATCGATTATCTCGGTTAGAGCCTTGAAGCTTACTCTCTCGTTTATTCCGAGCTCTTCAAGCTCCTCTTCCGAAAAATCGGGGAGATATCCCAGAGGATCTACCATACCGTTTGAAATGACCTTAACTGTTTCACCCTCGGAAACGACCCACGCAACGCTAACGCCTGCCTGCTCGATTTCGGCGGCAAGAGCTTTATCGACCTTAACTCCGGCTTCTGCGAGAATCTCTCCCGTTGCAGGGGAAACAACGGCTTCGGCAAGCACCTGGCCTCTTAAGCGGTTTGAAATGCCGAGCTTTTTATTATATTTATATCTGCCAACGCGAGAAAGATCATAACGTCTGTCGTCAAAGAAGAGTCCGTTGAGGTGAGACTGAGCCGTTTCAAGCGTTGGAGGCTCGCTGGGACGCAGCTTTTTATAAACCTCGAGCAAAGCCTCCGCGGTGTTTTGCGAAGGATCCTTTTCAAGGGTAGCGGCTATTCTTTCATCGTTTCCGAAATAATCGAGGATTTCAGCGTTTGAAGAAAGGCCTAAAGCTCTGATAAACGTTGTTATCGGGAGCTTTCTGTTTTTATCTATTCTAACATAAAAGACATCTGTTGGATCAGTTTCATATTCAAGCCAGGCGCCGCGATTAGGAATGACGGTGGTTGTAAAAAGCCTTTTTCCTACTTTATCTCTGCTCATATCATAATAAACACCGGGAGAACGAACGAGCTGAGATATAATGACGCGCTCCGCGCCGTTTATAATAAACGTGCCGGATTCAGTCATAAGCGGGAAGTCGCCCATATATATTTCATTGATCTTGATCTCGCCTGTTTCTTTGTTTAACAGGCGTGCGGTAACTCTGAGCGTTGAGCTGTAGGTTGCGTCACGCTCTTTGCACTCTTTAACGTTATACTTGGGCTTGGAATCAATGCGGTAATCAATAAAATCAAGCACAAGATTTCCTGTGTAGTCAGTGATTTCATTGACATCCCTGAGGACCTCTCTCAGGCCGGTATTAACAAACCATTGATAAGAATTCTTCTGAACCTCAATGAGATTGGGCATCTCCATTACCTCATTGATCTTTGAAAAACTCAATCTGGTTTTTCTTCCGACCTTTACGGGTTTAGTTTGCACCATAGAAACAATCACTCCGTTCTTTTTTTTGAGCATAGCTGAAATGAAACTTTAACATATTTTTATCTGTCGAAAAACCGCTCTTGACAAAATATCTTTTTTGGTATATAATCAGAAAGGTTTTTGAGCAGAGGATATTAGTATCCATCATATATGCAGTATAGCATTATACCAGACTTTTTCAAGCTTGTCAAGCAGTTTTTTCCTTTATTTGTTAAATATTTGTTAAATTATATAATTCAAAAAGTACCGTGAGTATAGCTACTTCACGGTATTTTTTATTGTGATTTTTTAAGGTTTATTTTTTTGGGAATTTGTTCTTGCTTCGGGTAATTTATTGCAATCCGTTTATGCAGAGCTTTTCAAAATAAAGCCCTGTTATATAATCCCTTACTATATCTCCTATGTGATGAATTGATATATCGCCTTTTTCCATCCGGCTCAAAAGCCTCTCGGCGTCCCTTCTGTTTTCGGAAATATAAGGGAAAAAAACGGATTTGCCTGCGGACGTATCAATTTTTATCCCATAAACATTCGCTCGTCCGCCAGCGTTACTCTTTATGAGAGTATATTTATGGTGTATGCCGTTACCTCCTCTCTGCAAAAGTAAATGTTTTCGAAAACAGCTGTATTATAGCATAAGAAAGAGGACTTGTCAACAGAAATGTGAAAATTTGTCACATCTGTTGTGAATATTTTTCACATTTTTTATCAGTACTTGTATTATATAAGAGATTATGATAATATGATCGTATATACAATTTTATATTTATATGAGGTGGAATTATGACTTCTTCGAGACGCAAAATCGGAAGCGTTATGTTAAAGCTGCCGTATCCGCTTGTTGTTGCTGCAGTCTATGTTATTTTAGGCATGACATTTCATATATGGCATCCTATGTGGCTTATGTTTCTGACTATCCCGATATACTATCACTATGCCGGTGCGTGTATGGCAAAGAGCAAAAAAGCTTATTTTTTAAGCCTGCCTGTTCCGGAGATCATCGTTCTTATCTACTTAATCGGGGGATTCTTTTTTTTCTTATGGGGAACATTGTGGTGGGTATTCCTTCTTATCCCAACTTACTACTGGGGTGCGGCAGCTTTAATAAAAGAATAGTTTTCGGAGGAAGAAAAAATGAAAAGCAAAACAATTAAAGGCGTTATTTGCGCCGCTCTTGCCTGTGTTTTTTATCTCTTTGAAGATTTTTTTACAAGCCGCAGTATTCTCCCCCTTGCTATTATCGCCTATCTGCTGTTTTCGGCAGCGTTTGGTTTTCAGATTTTCCTGCTATCGGACGGCTTTAAGAAAATAGGCAAAAAGATAAAGCTCATAATAGGCCTATGCGGCGGGATTATTGCGCTTTTAACCGTTGGAATAATTATCGGCGCGGTTTACTCGGACGGAGATTTCAGCCACAGTTCCTTGAAGCTTGTCCGAGCGATTTTATTCACTTTATTCGGGGCGGTAACTGCCGCGCTGCTTTTCAGAGAACCGGAGGAAAAAGGGAAACTCACCCGCCGTATTTGGGGGGCGGCACTGTGCGCAGTTATAGTGTTTTCGTCTGTAACCCCGTATGCTACAAGGCCTTTCAGCAATTGGATCGACGATTTATCGAATAACTATTCTTTTACCGTCAGCCCATCGGACGAGGAATATATTCTGCCTAATGTTAAGAGCAATATAAACCGTTACGGCGGCCGTTTTTCGGAAGATCCTATTATCAATGAAGAAAACAACCCCTATGAGTTTATTGACTATATTCAGCTTATGGAATGCTCGGGAGGAAACCCGGAGCGCGATTTATTTATAGATCCGGATGATTATTCCGTTCTTGACGACTATGATTTTTCGGCTCTTCTCGCCTCTTGCAAAGGTATTCTCAAAACAGGCGCAAAGCCTCTTCTAAAGCTCGGGAACGTTCCGACTAAGCTCTCGCAGAATATTCTGAAGGAATACGAATATGACGGCGGATTTGATGTCAACGTCTATCCTCCCGATGATTACGAGCAATATTATAACTACATAAAGGCAATAGCAGATGCTTTGGTTAAGGAATTCGGCTTAGAGGAAGTTAGATCCTGGCGTTTCGGAGTTTTAACCGAATTTGAGAATTCCGACTGGTTCCACGCTCCGGGAAACGACCCCGAAGAGAGCAAGATTGAATACTGCAAGCTATATGACTATACAGTTCAGGCTCTCATTGACGTTATAGGTCCCGATGTTTTTGTTGGAGCGCACTCTATGGCAGTTAGCGAAGGTCTTTGGGATGAAACCGAATTTATCCGCCACTGCGGCGAGGGCACAAACTATGCCACAGGAGAAAAAGGCTCAAGAATATGCTATATTTCCGCCTCATATTATGAAATAAGACCCGGCAAGTTCGGAGTTAATCAGAGTCCGCTGCCCGTTATTATGGAAAAGCTCAGAGGTGCAGCCGAAAGCGTTGGGCTTACAGACCTCATTTACGGCATTGACGAAGGCAGAATACTTTGCGGAAATACCTCGGGCAGAGATTCCAATCAGCTCAATTCCCGCACGGTTGGCTACACCTATCAGGCCGCGTTTGACGCGAGACTAATCAAACAAATGTTTGACACCGGGATGGACTATTTTTCATCCTGGGAATACTGCTCGGAGCCTTCAAACCACGGAATTCCCCTTATAACATATCACGTTGCGCTTCTTGCCTCACGCTTTGAGGGAGCAAAGCTTCTAAAAACCGAAAACATACGAAACGGACATATTTACGGCGCTGACGTTAATGTATCGGCGGGCTATAACAGCGAAACCGAAACTCTGCACGTTATGGCGTATAACTATAAAAACAGTCTTAAATACATTTCAAATGCAGATATCAGCATTGAAATAGACGCTTCTCAGTTTTCCGACGGCGAAGTAAACGTGACGGCTTACCGCATTGATGACAACTGCAACTGGTTTGACGAATGGCAGGAGGACAGAAAAGAGCTTGGTATAACAGACGATATGTTCACCTGGTCGCCCGATGACGGCTGTATGCTCTGGGCGGACGATGAAGCAAAGGAAAAATTCCGCTCGCTCTCGGATAAATATGCAGAGTGCGCGCTTCTTATTCCGGAGACCTTTACAGCAAAAGTTGAGAACGGAACTCTGACGCTCGGGGTAAACCTTGAAGCAAATACAGTTATATTTTATGAGATAACAAAAAAATAAAAATGTCTGAAAGAATTTTAGAAAAAGAAAAGTCCGTTTCGGCTAAAGGGCTGCTCCCGGAAGTTATATCGCTTGCGTGGCCAACGATGCTGGAGCAGTTTATGCAAACGGCGGTACAGTATATAGACACATTTATGGTTGGTTCCCTCGGCACGCTCGCAACAGCCGCGGTTGGCTGCACGGCAACCGTAAACTGGCTTATTGGCAGCGCGATAAGCGCGCTGGGAATTGGCTTCCTTGCGTATATCTCGCAGGCTCTCGGAGCAAACAACAAAAAAGGGGCAAAAAAGGCCGCTGCGCAGAGCGTTCTTATAACTCTGATAATCGGTTCTCTTTTTACCTTTCTCGCCCTTTCGCTATCCGGCGTTATACCAAAATGGATGCAGGCTGACGCGGAAATTCAGGAAACAGCATCAAGGTATTTTTTCATTTTATACACACCGATGCTTTTAAGAGCCGCCCAGATAATTTTCGGCACAGCTCTCAGAGCCGCCGGCGACACAAAAACACCGATGATGGTGAGCGTGTTGGTTAACATTGTCAACGTTAGCTTGAATTTTCTGCTCATATACCCAACAAGAGAGCTCCGCATTTTTTCGCTTGCGTTTACAATGCCGGGAGCCGGAATGGGAGTTACGGGAGCGGCTGCGGCAAGCGCTGCGGCGCTTTCTCTTGGAGGAATACTTATAACTGCCGCTTTTTTGAGGCATCCTGTTATTTCTCCGCGGGGAGAGAGCCTGCGACCCGATTTATCGGTTTTAAAGCCCTGCCTTAAAATTGCACTTCCGAACATGGCGCAGAGGTTCTTTACCTCTCTCGGGTACGTTGTTTTTGCCTCATGCATAAACGCACTTGGGCAAACCGCAACCGCGGCTCACACCGTTGCAAATACGGTTGAATCGGCATTTTATGTTCCGGGTTTCGGAATGCAGACCGCCGCCGCAACGCTTACGGGAAACGCCATCGGCGCAAACAACAAAAATCGCATTCCTTCCCTTTCCCGCGCGATAATATCGCTCGAAATAGCCATGATGATAGTTTCGGGAGGAGTGCTATTTGCCTTTGCTCCGAATTTGGTTCGGATATTCTCAAAGGATGCAGAGGTTATAGCTCTCGGCGGGGCGGTTCTCCGTATGGTTGCGCTCAGCGAACCGTTTTACGGCGTATCGATCGTAACTGAGGGTATGCTTCAAGGTGCGGGCAAGACCGCTGTTCCCTTTATTTTTAATCTTATATGTATGTGGGGAATAAGAATCGGCGGAACTCTCATCTGCACCCGCCTTTTCTCGCTTGGACTTGAGGCAGCCTGGGGCTGTATGATAGCCAATAACCTTGCGCTGCTCGTTTGCTTCAGGGCATATTATCACCGCTCGGGGCTTACACCGGAAAAAAAGAACAGATAAAATAATATAATTGAAAACACCGAAATTGAAGAAATCAATAACTAAGCAGTTTGCTTAATAGGTTTGAGGCCGGAAAATGACTATTCTTGTTGATATGGACGACACAATTGAACAACTTCTTAAAGCCTGGGTTAAGGGAGTTAATGATAAATATGCTCGCTGCGTATCATACAATGATATCACCTCTTGGGATGTTTCTGCCGCTTTTCCGGGATTGACACATAAACAAGTGTATGAAATACCAATGCAAACAGGATTTTGGAAAACTGTTGAACCCATAGCGGATGCGCCGGAAGTTTTATCTCACTTAATAGATGCAGGGCATAAAATTTTTATAGTTACGGCAACGCCCTATCAATCGGTATTTGAAAAGATGAACGAGGTTCTGTTTAAGTATTTTCCATTCCTATCTTGGGAACAAGTGATTATTGCAAATCGCAAGCAAATGATTATCGGAGACGTTCTTATAGATGATGGCGTTCATAATCTTGAAGGCGGTCAATATATTAAGATTTTAATGACCGCGCCTCATAACATACATTATGACGCTGAAGCTAATGGTATGATTCGTGTTCAATCCTGGAAAGAGATAGAGAAAGTAATAGAAAGCCTTCAGCAATAAATACACAAAAAAAGCTTCCGGAGCTCTGCTGTAAAACACGGCGGAACTTCGGAAGTCTTTTCTTCACTTTTGCAGCTGAACAGACTTTATATTTTATTCTGTATAAGTCACTTCAATTTTATCATCAACAACGGATACATCAATATCCGTTATTTTTTTGTCAAAATGTGTTACAAGGATATTTGCAATCGGATCCTCAACTTCCCTTCTTATCTGATGGCGGATATCTCTTGCGCCGCGAACGCCGTCGGCCGCCTTTTCGGCTATTATATCAGCCACATTATCGGCAACGTGGAGTTTAATTCCCTTATCTCTGAGAGACGGCTCAAATTCCTTCATAAGGATATCGGCAATTTTGGTGTAGTCCTCCTTTGTTAAGGAATTGAAAACTATAACCTCGTCAACTCTTCCGATAAACTCGGGTCGGAGGAATTCCCTGAGAGCCTTCATCGCTTTATCTTTTCCTGCGGTGTTTTTATCCTTGCCGAAGCCGAGGAGGTTTTCGCTTCTGTCGCTTCCGGCATTTGAGGTCATTATGATAACGGCGTTGGCAAAGCTTATTGTGCGTCCCTGCGCGTCGTTTGTTTTGCCCTCATCAAGGATTTGCAGAAGAATATTCATAACATCGGGATGAGCCTTTTCTATTTCGTCAAACAAAACAACGGAATAGGGCTTTCTTCTCACCTTTTCGGTCAGCTGGCCGGCTTCATCATAGCCC
>JAFLUL010000092.1 GCA_022508845.1 Oscillospiraceae bacterium
GAACGGCTCATTGCCGCTATGGAAAAGCAAAGATATAAAACAACTGAAAGGCTGCCCCGGCATTTTTCGGATTCATACGGGCGATTATCTGATCATATATCCAAAAGAAAACGGAAAACTTACAGTATTCGCAACAGACGGCATAAAACCGAGAACAAAAACACAAAACCTATTGAGAATGTTGTCGCCCGAGGCAATAAGCCCCGGGCGAATTTTTTAATGATATCCAACCGCCACGGCAAAGAACATAACCGCCACGGCAACTATACCCTCCAAAACAAAGAGCTTCCAGCTGAATTTCAGCCACTTAGCATATGAAACGCCGATAAGACCGATTGCGATTATCATAATTCCGCTGGTGGGATAGAGAAGATTGGTAAAGCCGTCCGCCATCGCAAAGGTAAGCGCAACGGTATTTGAGCTTATTCCTATGAGATGCGCAAGCGGAATAACAAGGGGCATAACAAGAAACGCCTTTGCAGTGCCGGAGCCGATAAAGAATTCAAGAAGCGCGATAAAAACGAAAATGAGAAGCACCGCGCCGAAAGGGCTCACGTTTTGCAGCACCGAATGGATATAAAAAAGTATGGTGTGCATTATTTTTCCGGTGTTCAAAATATAGGCTATGGCAATAACTATAACGATAAGCGGCAGCGCGGGAGCTATCGACTTTATTCCCTCGCCAAAGCCGGAGAGCAGCATTCTGCCTCTGAGACCGGAGAGATATGCCGCGATAAGTCCTCCGGAAACAAAAAACACAGCGATCCCTCCCATAGAGAGGGTTCCGCCAAGGCCTAAAACAACGTCAAGCATAATGCAAACGAGAGCCATACCGAGGCAACCTGCAAACGCGGCGGAAGCCTTTTTGCATTTTTCATTGCCCAGAATTCCCTCAAGATCAGATACGTCATATTTATCTCTTATTGCTTTATCGCTCTCATAGGCAAGGCTCTTTTTTGGATTTTTTTCTATTCTTTTTGCATACACAATTAAAAACAGCATCAAAACGGCATAAACAAGGGCAAAAACGATGAGTCTGAGCCAAAGCCCGGAAAACACCTCAATATCTCCGGCGAGCTTTTGAACCGTCATAACGTTAAACGGGTTAAAGGTTGCGGCGGTAAAGCCGAATGCAACGGCAATAAGGCTCATTCCAAGGCCAACAAGCGAATCCCAGCCCAACGCAAGGGCAACAGCAACCGATATGGGAACAAGAGTAACGCTCTCTTCAAGTATGCCCGCAGTGGAGGCAAGGAGCATAAAGAAAAAAACTATAACTGCCATCAGCAAATATTTTTTTGAGCTGAAGCGTTTTATTATCACCGCCACAAGATATTTAAGCACCCCTGCCCTGTCGAGCAGCAAAAAGGTTCCGCCCATCAGCACTATAAACGCTATTATAAGCATACCCGTTAAACCGGTGTCCCGTGTTTCGCTATCAACAAACACCATCACCGGCGCGGCGATTATCTTCCAAATCGGCATAGTGTAATCTTCAAGCGAGGAATATTCGCTCTCGGTTGTTATGGCTGCCTTGCCGCTTTCGGAGTCAATAAACGTTGAATATTCGCCCCTCGGAATTATGTGAGTTAAAGCTCCTGCCGCTATCCAAACGGCAAGCAAAAGAGCCGTTATGCCTATAATGGTTTTTTTATCTATATGTATGCCGTCCCTCGACTTTTTTTCTTCCCTGCTGTTCATTCTTGTTCTCCCAAAAATGTATAATTATACTCTATTATACATATTATCATCAAAATATCAATATAACTTTGCAAAATAATTGAATACAGCATAAAAAATCACAGTTGTTTTTGCTGTTGAAAACTTTTTATCGGTTTGTTATAATTAAATTCAATAAAAAATTTTTATTGCGGTGAAGTATAATGCCTCTTCAGATAATCAGAAACGATATAACAAAAGTAAAATGCGACGCTATGGTAAATGCAGCAAACCCCACCTTGCTTGGAGGAGGAGGGGTTGACGGTGCGATCCATAAGGCTGCGGGGAAAGGACTGCTCCTTGAATGCGCAAAGCTCGGCGGCTGCAAAACCGGACAGGCAAAGGCAACCGCCGGCTATAAGCTGCCGTGCAAACACGTTATACACACGGTAGGTCCCAAATGGAAGGGCGGAAATCAGGGCGAAGAGGCTCTTCTTCGATCCTGCTATACGCAGTCTTTGAACCTGGCAAAGGCCTTGGAATGCGAATCGCTTGCCTTTCCTTTAATTTCATCGGGAGCATACAGATATCCAAAGGATCAGGCTCTTAAGGTGGCGGTTGACGTTATAAGCAGCTTTTTGCTCCAAAACGAAATGCTTGTTTATATAGTTGTTTTTGATAAAAACTCCTTCAAAATCGGCGAAAAACTGTTTGCCGATATTAAGTTGTTTATTGACGATAAATATGTTGATACCCATTCTGAATTCAACCGCTCAAGGCGCGATGTATGGAACGAAAGCACCCTTTTAGCAGACGCGAATATTGCCCCGAATGAGAAAATCAAAAAGAGCTTTTCTCAGGCGATGCCGTTTTCTCAGCCCGCGGCGATGCCGTTTTCTCAGTCCGCGCCGATATCGGCAGGCGTATCTCTGGAAGAAATGGTAAATAAGATAGATGAAAGCTTTTCGCAGATGCTGCTCAGGAAAATAGATGAAAAGGGGTTGACCGACTCCCAGTGCTATAAAAAAGCCAACGTTGACCGCAAGCTTTTCTCAAAAATACGAAGCGACGTAAATTATCATCCCAGCAAAACAACAGCCATTGCCTTTGCGATAGCCTTGGAATTAAGCCTTGAAGAAACAAAGGATATGCTTATGAAAGCAGGCTTTGCGCTCTCCCGCAGCAATAAGTTTGATATCATAATCGAATACTTCATAACAAGCGGAAACTATAATATTTTTGAAATAAACGAAGCCCTGTTTGCATTTGACCAAAGCCTATTGGGGGCTTAAGGCTTAAAGAACCAAACTTTTTCAGCTCTGATTGTCGCTTTTAATGCGACCATTATCTTCGATAAACACAGTAAAATATACTCACAAAACAATTTATCGGAGGTAACTCAAATGACAAACAAAAACAACATTACTGAGCTGGTTTTTATTCTGGACAGAAGCGGTTCTATGGCGGGCTTGGAGAGCGACACCATAGGCGGGTTTAATTCGCTTATAGAAAAGCAAAAAAAAGAGGACGGCTTTTGCTATGTTTCCGCGGTTCTATTTGATGACGAGAGCAAGGTGCTTTATGACCGTGTTAAACTGAGCGAAGTAAGAAAAATGACGGATAAGGACTATGTTGTTGGCGGGTCAACCGCTCTTATTGACGCCATCGGCGGGGCTATACATCATATCGGCAATATTCATAAATATGCCCGGGCCGAGGATGTTCCGGAGCGCACAATGTTTATCATCACAACCGACGGAATGGAAAACTCCAGTCACCGTTATTCCGCAAAAGAGGTAAAAAGGATGATCGAGCGTCAAAAACAGAAATACGGCTGGGAGTTCCTCTTTATCGGTGCAAATATTGACGCGGTTGAAACTGCTGCAAGATTCGGCATTACCCGTGACAGAGCGGTAAACTATCACGCGGATTCTGTTGGCACGGGAATTTTATATGACACAGTTTCTTCTGCTGTTTGCAGCTTCAGAAATAATTCTCCGGTTATGGCAGACTGGTCAAAAAATATACAGAATGATTTTGAACAGCGTGAAAAAAACAACTAATTTGAAGCCTGAAAAAAGCTATAAAAGCGCCCTGCGGTCAGCAGAGCGCTTTTGTTATACCAATCTTCACATCAGCTAAACAGATGCTTGATGATGTAAATTATATTGTGGAAGATCCGAATGATTTCACCTATTAAGCCGGTGTGAGTTTTTCCGCAATACTTGCATACCTTCGAGTTTTCATCGCCCTCTGCGGGGTCTTTGACCGCCGTACCGCAGCCGTAGTCGCAATAGCCGTCGCCGTCAGCATCAATATGTTTGCCGGTTGCGGGGATCGCTTCATCCTTTTCCTCTTCGCACAGTGAGCATACAAGATGTCTTACGCCGTTTTCGGAGCAGGCAGCTTCTTTTATTACCTCACCATCGCCCCACTCATGCTCGCCCGTTTCGCTGCAGGTGAATATAAACTGAACATCATACGGAGTGAAGTGATCGGCGGTTATAATAAGATATCCGTCCTCAATAACGGCCGGAACATCCTCCCATTTACCGTTTACATATCGGCGAACAACAACATTTTTGGCATTTCCCTGGAAATCGGAGAGAGGAATGCGGATATCAATGCTGCCGTCCGGCTGGAAGCCCGTTTCAAGATCATCGTCGGTTAAATCAAATTCATAGAGGATCTTGCCTTTTGAATTTGATGAGGACACCACCTGATAGCTGAGAGCATATTCATATTTATCACCGCAGTTGGTGCAAACAAAGGTGCACTTTGAAGCGTCATTATCGGTGGAAGCGGTTATGGCCTCATAGTTGTGTCCGAGAGCGTCAACGGTCTCGGTATAGGTGTCGCCGCAGGTGCAAACATAGGTAAGCACGCCATCTGTTAAGCAGGTGACTTTTGTTGTAACAGAAGAAGTATAGCGGTGGATATGCGGGCCGTAAACCGCCGTAAACTCAAGATCCGTATCGGGCATAACGGTCGGCAAAGAGCGATCCCAGCTTAAAAACTTGCTTCCGTCGGCGCGGTCATTTACCTCGGGCGGGGTTATGATATCTCCCTCAACATAAATCTGAGTCACGTCACCGTCATCAGTGTGCCATATTATTGTGCGCGGGGCTTTAACCAGGCTTGCGTCCACTATCACGCCGTTTTTGCTGTCAACTCCCGATGTATCCCAGCCGCTGAAATCCCAGTCGGAGGCAAAATCGGTTTCAGGCACACATGACGAAATGCTGCTGCCCTCGGTTATCTCATAAACTTCTCCGTTTATTGTAAAGATATATCTGTTTTTTTTGGCGGTAAGAGTTATGTCCCCTGTGCCGAAGGTGGCTTCGTAGCCGATGCCGTCGCCAAGCATAACTCCGCTGTCGTCTGTGTCAACGGTATAGCTTCCCGCGTTCGCTGCCTTTTCATTGAGAGAGGCAAAGAACTCCACGGTGATCTCATAGCTTACATTTCCTTTTTCATCGGTGACCTCATACGGAACAAGGCCGTCTATGCGAATCGCGGTTCTGCCGTGATCATCCACTGTAACGCTTATCTGATCGTTTGATATGCCGTATTTGCGCATAACGTCAACGCGCAGAGCCTGCTCCTGCGGAGCAGTGAGAGTCACATACTCAGAAAGGGTTTTAATAAGAGTAACGTTTTCAAACGCCGCGGTATGCGAAAAGCTTTCGGTGGTGATGGTTTTGAATACATCTGAAAGAGCATTGGTATTGTTTATGGTTATGCTGAATGCATCGGACGCAGCGGCGCCGAGAGAGTTATAGCTGCCCGCGTTCGGGTAATTAGATGAAACAGCATTCATAAAGGATTTTATTTTGCTGTTTGATGCTTCTGCGCTGCTGAATATTCCAACGGAATAGATAAGTGCGTCATAGGTGTTTTTGAGAAGCTTTGCGTTATACACAGCCGAGTTCGCAACAGAAGTCTGGAAGCTGCTTGAATAGGTGGGTTCGCCGTCTGTCATAAACACAACAACTCTCTCGCGTCCGGTTGAATCGGTGTTTGCAAATATGCCCTTTGCCATTTCAAGGCCGAGGTCGGCGGCAGTTGCTCCGCGCGCCTCAATGGCGGACACAGCATTAAGGAGAACATCCTTTTCGCTGATACTGATAAGGGCTCCGGCATAGTCGGCGGAGGTTATATCGCTGTAGTTCACGATGCCGCGAGGGGATGTGAGAAGCTCGGTGTTTTCGTTATACAGGAAACCCGAATATGAACCGGCAAGGCCGAAGCCTGCAATTGCAATGCGGTGATCGGCTCCCGTGAGAGCGGCGTTTTCGGAAACGCTCTCAATAAAGCTTTCGGCGGCGGATTTGAGAGCGTCCACCTTTTTAACGCTGCCGCCTAAAGTATTTTCCATTGAACCGGACTGGTCAACAACCAAGATTATATCAAGAGGAATGCTGCGCGAAACAACGCTCTTAACGGTTTTGGCAGGGCTAAATACCTTTAACTTAAACAGAACGTCATCAGTTTCGGTGTAGTGAGTAACAGTTGATTCGGCTTGTATTTCGCCCGCGTCTCCGCTTTGAATTATTGTATAAATAGCATTGATCGTGATATCCTCATCCGAGAGGGTGTATTCTTCCCAGCGGCCTGTGTAGCGGTCTCTTGCGGGAACGGCGGGTTCTTCAATGGATGTGGTTCCCTTTTGGAAATCAACGGTTGCAACAACCCTGCCGTCAGCAACAAATGTGGCGGTATATGTATCCTTGTGAAGCTGCGGAATAATGCGCTCCTCATAACCGTCGCAATAGGCGCAGTCGCGGCGCTCCGATCCGTTATGCTCAAATGTGGCGGGGGTAACGGTATACCAATTAAGGAAGGTATGACTGAGGGATTCAAATGTATACAGGCGCTTAATGGCCATCTCATGGGCGGAAGAACCGCAGTAGCCGCGGATAATGCCGCCGGAAGCGGGAACTTTTACGCCGCCGTAATTCTTGAGGTTTGTATATCGGTTCGGAACAGTGAGAGAGGTGATAGTACTAAAACCTATATTACCAAGATCCCAGCTTTCAAGGGATTCCGACAGACGAACCGACGCTAGACTGCTGCAATCAGCAAAGGCGCCTCCGCCAACCGTTTTTACTCCCGAACCAAGATTTACAGTTTTCAGGCGAATGCAATTATAAAATGCTCTATTTCCAATTGTTTCCAACGAATCCGGCAGATCGATCGAAGCAGCATACCACATATAAGAAAATGCACCATCTGCGATTTCTCTCAGCCCTTCGTGAAAAATAATCTCGGATAATCCGGCGTGAGCAAATGCATCATACTGTATCTTCTCCACCGTCCCGGGTATCTCAACACTTTTAATGTTTGAACAATTATAAAATGAACTTTTTCCGATAACTTTTGTGCCATCGACAACTGTTACTCTTCCCTCTATGCCCCGCGGGCAAACAACCAAAACGGAGCCATCCTTTGTGTATACAATACCGTCTACAGACTTATAGTTTTCGTTCTCTTCGGGAATATTTATATAAGTAATCATCGACCATCCCTGAAGAAAGTTACCGTCCTGCATGGCAAAATCCGAAGGAATATTCAGAACCGATATGGCGGGAACCTGAATAAGCTTAGTGTAGCCCTTTGTGTATAACACGCCATCGTAAGAAGCATATACACTATTTTCCTCAGAAACTTCAATCCTTTTAAGAGAAAGCATACCTGTGGAGGTTCCAAAATTTGTCACTCCTGCGCCTATATCAAAGGCTGTTATTGCTGTATTGGAAAATGCGCCTTCTCCTACAAAAATGCAGGAATCCGGAAAAACGATTTCTCCGGTCAACTGTTGACAATCGGCAAAGGCGCTTCCGCCAACCGTTTTTACTCCCGAACCAAGATTTACGGTTTTCAGACGAATGCAATTATAAAATGCTCTATTTCCAATTGTTTCCAACGAATCCGGCAGATCGATCGAAGCAGCATACCACATATAAGAAAATGCACCATCTGCGATTTCTCTCAGCCCTTCGTGAAAAATAATCTCGGATAATCCGGCGTGAGCAAATGCATCATACTGTATCTTCTCCACCGTCCCGGGTATCTCAACACTTTTAAGGTTTGAACAATTATAAAATGAACTTTTTCCGATAACTTTTGTGCCGCCGAAATCGATATTGACAAGGGCGAAATCATACTCAAAAGCAAAACATCCCGTGGTTTCAAGCGTGGAGGGCAAAACGACATCGGTGAGGTTTTGGCAATAGGCGAAGGCGTAATCTGCAAGATGGGTGATGCCCTCACCGACTATAACCTTTGTTACGCGGTTATCTTCGCGGTTAGGGGTTGACCCCATAATGCCCGTACCTGTTAAGGTGAGCAGACCGTCTTCATCAATACTCCAGGCGATGTTGGTACCGTCGCCGTTTACTGTATCGCCGCAAAAACCGGATGTTAAAAATTCAGCCGCATTCGCAACAGGAGCACCAATGCTTTTCACGGGCAGAGAGATGTTAAGCGCAGTTAAAGGAACACTGCTCAAAACTAATACCACTGCCAGCAAAACAGACAGAATTCTTGAAGTTACACTTCTCATAATTAAATTCTCCATTTTATGATAATATTTTCATTTTACATTAATTATATTTTTTTATATCATTTTGTCAATTACATAATTCAAAAATATATTAAACAAAACACAAAGCATTTAATTTCATATTGTATTACAAATAAGTTTTTCATAAACAATAATATTGCATTATATTATAATTGCTCATGTCAAGCTATAATAATATAAAAAGTGAGGTGTTCAAAATGTCAAACGATCCATTGATACTGAAAAACGTGGAGCGGACGGCACAAAAATTATAACCGTGATAATAAAAGAGGACACCTTAGCCGGGCTAGATAGGCTCGCTTCGGAGGTAAATTATTCAAGAAACGAACTTATAAATATAATTCTCTCACACGGAATCAAAAATGTTGAAATTGAATAAAAATCGCACACCTGATAATACAGAGATAATTTTTTAATATGCTTCACGCATTGTTTAAATTAACAGCGCAAGAAAGCGGCTGCGGGGTGTCCGCTTTCGATTACGCCATCGCCACTGCCCGCAGGGCAAATTTCGGCGGGCGTTAAAATCTTTTTATTTAATAGGAAAC
>JAFLUL010000093.1 GCA_022508845.1 Oscillospiraceae bacterium
CAAGAAGAGGCAATATAGCAAAACGTGATGTTTTGCCTGATCCGCTTTACAACTCAAAGCTTGTGACGCGCCTTATAAACTCCGTTATGTATGACGGCAAAAAGGGCGTCGCTCAGAAAATTGTTTATGATGCTTTCGACATCATAAGAGTAAAAACAGGTAAAGAACCTCTTGAGGTTTTTGAAGCCGCAATGGAAAATGTTATGCCCTTACTCGAAGTTAAGGCTCGCAGAGTCGGCGGCTCAACCTATCAGGTACCCATTGAGGTCCGTCCGGACAGAAGACAGACTCTGGGACTCAGATGGATAACTCTCTATGCGAGAAACCGCTCAGAGAGAACTATGAAAGAAAGACTTGCCAACGAGATTATGGATGCCGTTAACCAGACCGGTTCCGCGTTCAAAAAGCGTGAAGACACTCATAAAATGGCAGAAGCCAACAAGGCTTTCTCTCATTTCCGTTGGTAATTATGTTAATTTAACAGTTCGTTTATTTGGAGGATATTATGCCGAGAAAGGTATCACTTGAGTTAACAAGAAACATAGGAATAATGGCTCATATAGATGCCGGAAAAACCACAACAACCGAAAGGATTCTGTTTTATACGGGAATAAACCATAAGTTGGGCGAAACCCACGACGGCGACGCCACTATGGACTGGATGGCGCAGGAGCAGGAGAGAGGTATAACCATTACCTCCGCTGCCACCACTTGCTTTTGGAAAGATCACCGTATCAACATTATCGACACTCCCGGCCACGTGGATTTCACCGTAGAAGTTGAGCGTTCTCTTCGCGTGCTTGACGGTTCTGTTACCGTTCTTTGCGCAAAGGGAGGCGTTGAGCCTCAGTCTGAAACTGTATGGCGCCAGGCGGATAAGTATCACGTTCCCAGAATGGTATACATCAATAAGATGGATATTATGGGTGCGAACTTCTATAATGTTATAGATATGATGAAGGAAAGGCTCAAATGCAACGCCGTGCCCATCCAGCTGCCCATCGGTGCAGAGTCTGATTTCAAAGGTATAATCGACCTTGTTGAAATGAACGCAACTGTTTATGACGACAAAGAGGGCTTAAAAACCGAAATCGTTCCGATTCCCGACGATATGAAAGAGCTTGCGGAAAAATACCGCGCCGAGCTTATAGAGCATGTTGCCGAGCAGGACGATGCCCTGATGGAAAAATATTTTGAAGGCGAAGAGCTTTCTGTTGAAGAGATCAAGACCTGTATCAGAAAGTCCACTATAGCAAATGAAATGGTTCCCGTCTGCTGCGGTACTTCATACCGTAATAAGGGCGTTCAGAAGCTTCTTGACGCTATAGTTGACTTTATGCCCTCACCTCTTGATATCGGTGCGGTGCATGGGGTTGATCCCAAAACGGGAGAGGAAATAACGAGAGACGTGTCTGATGACGCTCCCTTCTCTGCTCTTGCCTTTAAGATCGCTGCCGATCCCTTTGTTGGAAAGCTTTGCTATACCCGTGTTTATTCCGGTGTTGCAAAGTCAGGTACAAGCGTTTACAATTCCACTAAAGATAAACATGAGCGTCTTGGCCGCATTCTTCAAATGCATGCAAATCACCGTGCCGAACTTGAAGAGTGCTACTGCGGTGATATATGCGCTGTTGTCGGCGTTAAAACCACCACCACAGGCGATACGCTCTGCGATGAAAAGCAGCCGATCATACTTGAACAGATGGAATTCCCCGAGCCCGTTATTAGGGTTGCCATTGAGCCCAAAACCAGAGCCGGCCAAGAAAAAATGGGCGTTGCTCTTATGAAGCTCAGTGAAGAGGATCCCACCTTTAAGTATTATACAGACGAAGAAACCGGACAAACCATAATTGCCGGAATGGGCGAACTGCACCTTGAAATTATTGTTGACAGAATGCTTCGTGAATATAACGTTGAAGCCAACGTTGGTGCGCCTCAGGTTGCATATCGCGAAACCATCACCAAGGTTGCCGACACCGACACCAAATACGCTCGTCAGTCCGGCGGTCACGGTCAGTACGGTCACGTTAAAATGCGTATCGAACCGAACCCTGAAAAGGGCTTCGAGTTTGTAAGCGAGATCGTGGGCGGTGCCATTCCCAAAGAGTATATTCCCGCAGTTGAAGCCGGCGTTAAGGGCGCCCTTCAATCCGGCGTTCTTGCCGGTTACGGCGTTGTTGACGTTAAATGTGTGCTCTATGATGGATCATATCACGAGGTCGACTCCTCAGAGCTTGCCTTCAAGCTTGCAGGTTCTATGGCGTTTAAGGACGCTATGGCAAAGGCAGCCCCCGTGCTTATGGAGCCGATAATGAAGATATCCGTAACTGTTCCCGATGAATATCTCGGAACTGTTATTGGCGATATAACCTCTCGCCGCGGTCTTATCCGCGATCAGGAGAACCGCAATGGCGCCACTCAGGTAAATGCCCATGTTCCGCTTGCTTCTATGTTCGGTTACGCAACCGACCTTCGCTCAAAAACTCAGGGCAGAGGTCAGTATGTTATGGAGCCCAGCCATTATGCTCCGGTTCCGAAAAATATTGCGGATGCTATCTGCAAAAAATAACGTATAAATTTTGTCAAATGTCTTGAAATTAAATAAAACATTTGATATAATACAAAAAGTAAATTTATCCACCATAAGGAGGTCAATATTCTCATGGCAAAAGCTAAATTTGAAAGAAACAAACCCCATGTTAACATCGGCACCATCGGTCACGTTGACCACGGTAAGACCACCCTTACCGCTGCTATCACCAAGACCCTTGCTATGAAGGGCGGCGCTGAGTTCGTTGATTACGCTAACATTGATAAGGCTCCCGAAGAGAGAGCTCGTGGTATAACGATCAACACTGCTCACGTTGAATACGAAACCGACAACCGTCACTATGCTCACGTTGACTGCCCCGGCCATGCCGACTATATCAAAAACATGATCACCGGTGCAGCTCAGATGGACGGCGCGATCCTTGTTATCGCTGCAACAGACGGTCCTATGGCTCAGACCAAAGAGCACCTTCTTCTTGCCCGTCAGGTTGGCGTACCTTATATCATCGTTTTCATGAACAAGACCGACCAGGTAGACGATCCCGAGCTTATCGACCTTGTTGAAATGGAAATCAGAGAGACTCTTGACGAGTATGAATTCCCCGGCGATGATACACCCATCATCAAGGGTTCCGCTCTTCACGCTCTCGAGTATGCCGGCAGCGATCCCTCAGCTCCCGAAATCGCTTGCATTTGGGAACTTATGGAAGCAGTTGACAGCTATATCCCCACTCCCGACCGTAAAGCAGACCTTCCCTTCCTTATGCCCGTTGAAGACGTGTTCTCCATCACCGGCCGCGGCACCGTTGCCACTGGTAGAGTTGAGCGTGGACAGCTCAAGACCGGCGAAGAAGTTGAAATCGTTGGCCTTACCGATGAAAAGAGAAAGGTTGTTGTAACCGGTATCGAAATGTTCAGAAAGATCCTCGACTATGCTGAGTCAGGCGACAACATCGGCTGCCTCCTCAGAGGTGTTCAGAGAACTGAGATCGAAAGAGGTCAGGTTCTTGCAAAGCCCGGTTCAATTCACCCTCACACCAAGTTCAAGGGTCAGGTTTACGTTCTTACTAAGGATGAAGGCGGACGTCATACTCCTTTCTTCAACAACTATCGTCCTCAGTTCTATTTCAGAACCACTGACGTTACCGGCGTTATCTCTCTTCCCGAAGGAACAGAAATGTGCATGCCTGGTGATAACGTTGATATGGACGTTGAGCTTATCACCCCCATCGCAATCGAAAAGGGACTTCGTTTCGCTATCCGTGAAGGCGGCAGAACCGTTGGTTCAGGCGTTGTTATCGACATCAACGAAGACTAATTCTTTCAATAATCAACCGAGACAGGCTGAGAGCTTGTCTCGGTTTTTTTGTTTAATAGATATCTCTCCGTTTCCTAAATAATAGCTTTTATTCCTCGCGGAGATTTTCCGTATGGAAAAAGGCGATGGCATAATCAAAAGCGTTAGCGCCGCAGAATGCGAAGCTAACGCTTTTTGCTTTATTTCAGTTATTTAATATTGATATCTGCAACAACAGGGAAGTGGTCTGAGGGGAAATGTCCGTTTATCTTCTTTTTTATAACCTTAACGCTTTTAACCTCTATATCTCCTTTAACAAAAACGTAGTCTATTATAGAGATACCTTCTTCTCCGGATGAATACCCGTGAAAAGTATTGCTCATATCGGTTTTTGCGGCTATATCTCTTGTGTCCGTAAATCCGCCGTCCTTAACTGCCTTGCAGGGAACGGAATCGGGCGTTATGTTAAAATCTCCTGTTAAAACCGCAGGAAGTTTTTGCCCTATCTCAGCGGCCTTTGAAGCTATAAGCTCCGCTCCTTTTTGCATTGCAACCGGGCCAACGTGATCAAGGTGAGTGTTCATAAACATAAATTCTTTACCTGTGCTTTTTTCTCTGAGCTTTGCCCACGAGCAAACTCTCACGCACGCGGCATCCCAGCCCTTAATTCCGGGTTTATCGGGTGTTTCGCTCAGCCAGAAGCTTCCGCTGTCTATTTTTGTAAAGAGAGCTTTTTTATAAAAAACTGCCGAAAATTCGCCCTTTCTCTTGCCGTTATCGCGCCCGACGCCAACATACGAATAATCCGGGAAAGCCGCGCAGAGAACACGCATCCAAGTGTTGTGCGCCTCCTGAACGCCGAAAAGCTCCGGTTCCTCATTTCTTATGGTGCGAACAGCAAGCCCCATTCTGTTTAGTATGAAGTTTTCGCCGTTTCCCCAGCAAAGTAAATTAAAGCTCATTACCTTCATTTTGTTTTTCCTCCGCTTTTTTTATAAATTTTTTGCTGTTTAGTATAAAATTAAGAACGTGTTTCGCGGCGTTTTGCATTTCACCGAGAGTTATTCCGTCCTCTTCTCCGTAGGTTTCAAGAAGCGTTCCGTCCGGAACCTTTTTTCCGGTTCTTTCTCCGCCGGGCATCAGAACGTCAACTCCGGCTCTAACTCTGTAGGCCTGGTTCTTCATATTAGGAAATTCCGGTGAAGCGCTCTTCTGCATCCACCAGTCAGTCATTACCATACCGGTGTAGCCCCATTCTTTTCTGAGTATACGGGTTACAAGGTCATAGTTATAATGCCCCCAAACGCCGTTTATTTTGTTATATGAGGTCATTATCGCCTCGGGATGTGCCGTTTTAACGCATATTTCAAATCCCTTTAAATATATTTCTCTTAAAGCCCTCTCGGAAAGAACGGAGTTGTTTTTCGTTCGGTGCGTCTCCTGATTGTTGCAGGCAAAATGCTTGGGACATCCGCTGACGCCTGCTTCTTTAAGACCTGTTATAACTGCAGCTGCGCTTAATCCTGAAATAAGCGGGTCTTCTGAAAAATATTCAAAGTTTCGTCCGCATAACGGATCTCTGTGTATGTTCATTCCCGGAGCAAGAAGAACGTCCGAACCCCTGTCAGCCATCTCTTTGCCGAGAAGAGTATACACTTCTTTTATAAGCTCGGGATTATATGTGCAGGCGAGCGCGGTTCCCGACGGCAGAAGAGAGGATGAGGCGGCAAGTCTTATTCCCGAAGGACCGTCCGTGCAGGTAATGGGCAGAATATCCCTGTTTCTCATGCTCTCAAGAACTCCGCCGAAAACTCCCGCGTTCCCCCTTGCGCCGAGCGGAGAATTCATAATATAATCTCCGCGAGTAATTGCCTCAAGCTCATCCAAGGTGAGCGTTGAAACAAAATCGTCAAGGCTGATTTTTTTGTTGTAAACGTCAATAAGCGAGCTTTCGCGGTTCTCGTTTATCGCTATCCCTTCGGGAATGTGTGAAAGAATCTCAACTCTTAAATTGTTTTCATCGGCAGGGGCAGGCTCGTATGAGATATAAACGCCCTCGCTTGTAAAAATAGGGGTAAGGCGCATAAGGTTTTCACTGCTCTTTGGAGCCGACGTCTGTTCGGTTTCAAAAACTGTTTTATGCTCATTTTGAGTGAATAAACCTGCTTTTTTTACGTCTCGAACGCTGAGTCCAGCATAAAATTCATATTCGCCCTTTTGCAGTACCCATGCACTTTTTCTGCCCGAAATTCCGATGTCATCGTAACAGGCAAGGTTTTTCTTTTCTATGGTAAAGCTTATGTCCTGTGTTTCATTCGGCTCAAGCTCATTGGTCTTTTTATAAGCGCAGAGCTGCATTTTAGGAACGGGAATATCATTTTTATTAACACCATAGTATATCTGAATGGTCGTTTTTGCCTTATATTCGCCCAAATTTGCAATTTTAACATTCAGTTCGATATTTTCCTCATTTTCGGTAAAACCGCTTATTTCATAAGAAAAATCGGAGTAGGAGAGTCCGCGCCCGAATTCAAAAAGAACAGCTTCGGGCTTAAAGGTTTCAAAATATCTGTAGCCAACAAAGATATCCTCTTCGTAGTGGTTCTTTTTTTTGTTTCCGAAGTTTTCCGAAGAAGGATAGCTCTCGTAGCTTAATGCAATAGTGTCTGTGAGCTTTCCCGATGGAACCGCATTGCCGAAAAGAATGTTTGCAACCGCGTTTCCGGTTTCCATTCCTCCCTGCCAGCATAAGCCGATGCAGGGAATATCATATTTTTCCGCCCACGAAAAGTCTATTATATTGCCGATATTTAGAATAACTGCCATCCGTTTGAAATATTTTCTAACGCACCACAGCATATTTTCTTCTTCGTCCGTGAGATAAAAGCTTCCCTTTGTGAGGGTGTTTTCTCTGTCCTCTCCTGCAGCTCTGCCTATAAAAACAACAGCGGTGTCGGAAATTAAGGCGGCGCGCTTTGCAATGCCTTCGTTTATGTGCATTTCCTTGTAGCACATAGGCCAATGTCCCCAGTAGCCGTTGTCAACCGGATTTGCCTTTACCCATTTTTTATATAAATCCGCCAGCTCTTCGTTTAGCTTTATATTGCCGTTATTTCTTATTCCGTCAATAAAATTAACCGTATAGTGCGCGTTTACATCTCCGCCGGAGCCGTATCCAACGAAAAAAGTGTCAAGCTGCACTCTTCCGAATATGGATACTGTATTTTCGCTCTTTATCGGCAAAACATTGCCTTCATTTTTTAAGAGAACAAAACTCTCTTCCGCAGCCTTCCTGCAGGCTTCCTTAATTCCCTCAATTTCGGGATATTTGGTCTTATCCTTTTTGTTTGACGTCTGCGAAACCGCGGACGTTACCATATTTACGGTTTTTCCTATGAATTTATTGGCTGTTTCAATAATACTCATTTTTCTCAGCTCCGATTTTTATTTTATTGTTATATCCCAATTTCTTTGTAAATTTTTTCTATAAAGGAAGCTTTATGTTTTATATATCCGTCAATATCATTCGGATATAATGCCGCCCCCTCCTCTTTAATGCGGCTGTATTCGCTTACAGCCTCGGGGTGAGATAAGAGATGATCTCTGAAAGCAATATGTCTTTTAAGCTCTTTAGAATCATACGGGCAGACATAAAGATGGTGCTGCTGCAGATGTTCCTTTCCATCGTATTTAAACGCTTCCCGTCCGTCAATACCCAGATTGCCCTCATGCTGATATCCAATTTTGCCAAGAGCGCAAATAACGTCATTGAGCTTAGAATAATCGCGTATTACAACATCAATATCAATGATGGGTTTTGCTGAAAGACCTCTGACGGATGTGCTGCCGATATGCTCTATGCTTAAGACCAATTCTCCGAGAGCCGCCTGAAGCTCAGCTTTAATGAGGATAAAGTTTTGTTTCCACTCCTCATTATAGGGTAAAACAACAATATGCCTTTTTGCCATTATCATTTTTCCTCCAAAACGCGGTTTACTAAAAACTCAATCGGCAGATAAAGCTCTTAAATTATCAATTCTTTCGGGGTTTTCCGAAGAAGCCCATTCTTTTAGCTTAGCGCAGGGAAAGTCTTTGCATTTGCCGCAATGCTCCTGCTCCTTTTGAGCATTGCACTGATATAATTCGCATTCTCCCCAAAAAACCTTGCCCTTAATGCTTTTGCAGCCGATGCAACCCATTTCTATCTTAAATTTGCATGCATCGCAATCAATTCCGCAAACTGATATGTTCATAATTAAATCTCCTTTTCTTGATCCATAAAATATTTCCCGCATTTAGTTAATTCACTCATTACTATGCGATAGCTTTTTTCGTGCAAAAACCAATTATATTTTGTTATGTCCTGTGTGTCTGTTGGCACAACAAATATTTTTGTGTTAGGGAAGTGGCGCGAATATGACATAAATGCTCTTCGCGCATGAAAAGACTGACAGCAAAGAATTGCTGTTTTTATTTCAATTTCCAAATCTTTTATAATCCTTGCAGAAAACTCTGCATTTTCCATAGAGTTTGTGGCTCGATCCTCGCAAATAACGGCCGATTCGGGGACACCGTTTTTTATAAGTATATTCTTGCAAAATTCGAATTCGGTTTTGTAATCGCCCTCATATTTCGGGTTATCAATTTTATCGCTTGCAAATTTTCCGTTTTTACTCGAATACATCCCTGACGGCAGAACATATTTTGCGTAACCCAAACGGTAAAGCCGGGCGGCTTTTTCCGTTATCGCCGATTTAGACGTTCCGGGGATAAAAATAATATCGCTTTTTTTCGGAACATCATTCATAAATATGAAATTGGAAATATCGCCAATTATTATATGATCCATTATATATTCTTTATCGTTTTTTTATTATAA
>JAFLUL010000094.1 GCA_022508845.1 Oscillospiraceae bacterium
GCAAAATTTCGGCGGGCGTTAAAATCTTTTTATTTAATAGGAAACGAGAAGTTTCTTATTAAATAAAAAAATGGACGCTTGCGGCCCGATCGGTCTGCAAACGTCCTTTTGATCTTATGTATACTGTAAGTGCAAAAAAATCACTTTGCGCTCATAAACGGCTTTAAGAGTATTGCGAAGAAGGTTTTTATCAGATTGAAGATCTTATTGAATAAGGAGTCTATCTTATCCGTTATATTCTGGGCTCTGTCTGTTTTGCCGTAGCCTTCGAGAGTGCCGTTGTTGTCGGGAACGCCGTCGGAATCAGAGGTAAAGCCGCAAACAAGACCTGAAACAAGGGCGGCGATGAAGTATTCCGCCGGAGTTACCGAGCCGAAGGCGCTGCGGCAAAGCTCCTTGAGGTCACCGGGCATAATAGAATCAATTATGGCGTTTGCCGCGCCGTTAAAGATGTCGTCACTGATGCCGCCGGGGACATATCTGAGAATGAGAGATGCTGTTCTCAGCAGCGCGCTTATCTCGGGGCCGTTAATATCAAAGCTCTCCTCGCCCTCGAAGTGGGCGGCAACAAAGTCCGTTGCGAGATCCCAGCCGTTTTCGGCGTTGGTTTCGGGAATCTCAATATTGTATTTTGCGGCGATCTCGCTTACGCTGTTCTCACCGTAAAGCGGCATAGAGAGAAGCCCGCCCAGATGAGAATACGCGCTGTCAACAAGCGGATAGAAAACGCTGTTCTCTTCTATCCCGCTCTTTTCGGCGGAAAGCTGAAGCGAAAGTCTATATTCAATTCCTTTTTTAAGATACTGCCTTGAAAACGCAGTTAAATCCTTGTTCATAAGCTCAAGCTGGGTATCCGTATAACCCGAAACGGCGGCAGAGAGCGCAGCAACGTCAATTTTTTCTATGTTTATGCTCTTATAGTTTATTTCGCTGTCTGAAAATTCAAGCTCGCGGTAAGCAAGCGGATACATTGTGAGCGAAGTTGTTGCAAAGTCAAAAATCTTATTGCCGAGAGCAGAGGTATAAACGGCGGCATCCGAGCAGTGCTCATGTCCGGTGAGCACTATTTTTATGCCCGCGTTGGCAAAGAGCTCGGCGGTGGCGGTATGATTTCTGATGATAAAATTATGACTGAGAATGCGCTGTGCGGGCAGATGGTCAAGGAGATTGTGGTGCATCATTAAAACGGGATGCTTGCCGTCCGAAACGGCCGCCTTTGCCTGATCCAAAACCCAGCGCACCTTTTCGGAGGTCATACCGTCCTCGGTTGAAACAGAGGGATCGCAGCTGTCGAGAGCGATAAGGCGGTATTTTTCGCCGAGGTCGGCGGTGTAGGAGCAGTCGTCCTCGCGCTTTTCAAGAGCGAGATCATAGCCGAGATCTTTATATATCTCCTTGAATTCGGCAATGCCGGTGAGGCTGTTATTACCGAGATCGTGGTTTCCGTCAATAACAAAAACGTCTATGCCGGTTTCTTTTTCAAAGTTTAAAAGCTTATCGCGCACGGCATAATGCTCCTCGGGAACCGTTCTGCCGTTATCAGCAAGATCGCCCGAAATGAGAACAAAATCAACTTTTCTCTCTTTGCAGCTATCCAAAAACGAATCGAGAATAAAACCGCTCTCGTTCTCCATAGCGGCGCGCCTGTTTGCATAGCCGAAAACGGGATCATCGGTCTTCCAAACAAGGCTCTCCTCAGGGAGATTATAGTGGATATCCGAGGCAACCGCAATTTTCAGCTCCGGCTCAGCCTCAGCAAAGGCAAAAACAGGAAGAGAGCAGAAAAGAAGGGCAAGGGATAAGATGAGGCTGATAGATTTACGCATAAAAACATCCTTTCAAATTTATTTTAGAGTTTGGAATTCAGGGAAACGCTTCGCATTTTGATCATACAGGTATATTTTGAATTTCATTACTTAACGGGAATAAGAATGTAAAATTCTATTATCAGACTGCAAATATATTTTTAATTCCGAATTGCGAATTACGCATTGAATTATATTTTTTCCGGGAAATCTTCGGAAAACCAAACGTCATTTACTTCAAAGCTTTTTCCCTTAAGATAGTTAAGCTCAAAAGCATCGGTCTCAAAATCAAACACGGTTTTATATGAATACAAAAACTGCTTTTTATAGCCGCCGAAGCGGGCGTTTTGTTCGTTTGTTCCGTATTTGCCGTCGCCCAGCAGCGGACAGCCGATAAAAGCCATATGCGCTCTTATCTGATGAGTCCGTCCCGTTAAAAGCTCAACCTCGGCGAGGCTCAGCCCTTTTTCGCTCTTAAGAACACGGTATTTTGTTACCATAGTTTTTCCTCCGGGAACAGGAGAGGAAAAAACGGCGACCTTATTCTTTTTTTCGTCCTTAACGGCGTAGGCGGTGACAGTATCGCTTTCTTTGGGCGGTTTGCCTATCAAAACGCAGAGATAAAACTTATTTATTTCCCTGTTTTTCAGCTTTTCGTTCAGAATTCTGAGGCTGACGGCGTTTTTTGCGGCTATAACTATCCCGCCGGTGTTGCGGTCTATTCTGTTAACAAGCGCAGGCGCAAAATACGCTTCATTCTTAGGGTCATACTCCCCTTTTTCATATAAATATCTCTGCACTCTCGTTATCAGAGTGTCAACATACTCCGTATCGTCCGGATGGCTTAAAAGCCCCACCTTTTTATCAAGCAGCATAATATTTTCGTCCTCGTAAATTATGTCGAGGTTCTTTCCCGCCTTCAAAAAGGAAAAGTTTTCATCGCTCTTTTCAAAGAACTCGTCGTTTATATACATCTGCAGGACGTCGTTTTCGCTCAGACGCGCCGCAATATCGGTTCTCTTGCCGTTGAGCTTTATGCGCTTTAACCTTATATACTTATACATAAGGCTCTTCGGCAGCAGCGGCACACTTTTCAGTATGAACTTGTCAACGCGCTGTCCGGCGTCGTTTTTTGTTATCGTGAACTCTTTCATAAAAATATTTCTTTTTTTTATTATAATACCACACCGCGGCCGAATTTACAACAAACAATTTGCTTTACAACGGAAAAAAAGGGGAAAATTCGCTCATTTCGTTCGCGGGATGGGAGGGGGCGAAAAATCGGCGGCGATTTTTGATTATATAAACATAATTTTTTCAGCATTTACAGAAATATCAAATTATATTTTACTGTGAAATGAAAATTATAATTCCCCCATTCCAAGCGAGCGCAATCTGCCGTATCCCCCGTAACGGGAGCGAATTTCGTTTGACAAAGCCTTTCATATCAGCTAAAATCAACTCATAAAATATAACGAGGTGACAAATATGAAAGTTCTTCTGATAAACGGCAGCCCGAATCCGAGCGGATGCGTTGGCAGGGCGCTTAAGGAAATGGAAAACGTTTTGAACGCCGGGGGAATTGAAACAAAGACCTATTGCGTTGGAAACAAGGATCTGCGCGGGTGCATTTCGTGCGGGAAATGCTCCGAGCTTAAGAAATGCGTGTTTGACGATATTGTAAACGAGGTGGCTGCGGAATTTGAAACAGCGGACGGAATCGTTCTCGGCACACCTGTATACTATGCCCATGCAAACGGCACGCTGCTCTCCTTTGCCGACAGGCTGTTTTATTCCACCCGCTTTAATAAAAATATGAAGGTTGGCGCGGCGGTTGCATCTTCAAGACGAGCGGGAAGCACATCGGCTTTTGACGACATAAACAAGTATTTCACCATATGCGGTATGCCGGTTGCCTCCTCAACTTACTGGAACGAGGTTCACGGCTTCTGCGCCGAGGACGTTGAGAACGACAAAGAGGGGCTTCAAACTATGAGAAACCTTGCAAGCAATATGGCGTTTCTGATAAAGAGCATAGCCCTCGGAAAAGAAAAATTCGGCGATCCTAAAATCGAACGCGGCGCGGTTACGAGCTTTCAAAAGTATTAACTCATCACAGCCATATGAAAAATCAGGAATAATGAATTTCGGGAAACGCTCAGCTTTTTGATTATACAGTTCAAAACGCAAATTCAGTTAATTCCGAATTTCGCATTCCGAACTCCGGATCAACTTTTATGTTTCCCAATCCGCCACGTTCAGAAACAGCCTGTCCTCGGTTGCTTCAATGCCGCTTTTTATGCTTCTTGAATAGCAAAACTGTCCGTTTCGGAACAACAGCGGAATGAAGGGAAGCGAATTATCAAAATCAAGCAGAAATTCGGAAAGCTCTCTTGTTCCCCGGACATAGGAAAAATAGCTCTCATCGATATCGGTGTTATCAAGGTCAATACCGAAGGACGCGCTTCCCGACGGGCGGAAAAACCCGGAGAGATCCATATTTTTTGTGAGCTTTATTTCGCTTAAATATAAATCGAAGCCGCCATCGGCGAGCGCGGCGGAGAACTCGGAGGAGGAGAGATATTTTACCTTTACGCTTATATTAACAAGCGAAAGCTGCTCGGCTATAAGCGCGGCGGCGTTTTTCATAAAGGAGTTTTCTTCCCGGCAGATCAGAGTTAAATAGAGGGTTGTGTCCGGCGAGCCGAGGCTCATACTCTCAAGGAGAGCGAGAGCGGCGTTTATATCCGGCTCGGGAAAAGAGAACCGCGGTTCACCCGCGCCAGACAGCATATCCCAAGAGGAATTAAAGGGATAGATCGCGGCTGTGGCGTGGCTTACAAAGGCATTTTGCGCTATGGCAACACGCGAGAGCGCAAGCGAAATTGCCTTTCTGAGATCGGAGGACGATAGAGAGCGGGAATGATGGTTCACGCCCAAAAACACAAGATTATTCAGATAAATATCCTTTGTTCCGGAATAACTGCGTTTGGCAACACCATCGGACATATCGGAATAAAAGCAGTCAATTGAGCCGGTGTTCAAGAGATGCATAAGCGACGCGCTCTCATTTACCTCTCTGAGCCTTACGGTTCCGATTTCGGGTATACCGCCGGCGTGGCGCAGGTTATATTCAAGATACAGCCTCAATTCATCCCGCTCAAATTTATAGCAGCCGGAGCCTATCGGCATATCGCCGGCCTCTTCCGCCGACCCGAGCTTAACTATCGGAAAGGTTAAAAGGTTCAATGCGTTAATATCATCGTTTTCGAGCGTAAATATAACCGAATGGGCGCCATCAGCTTCGCACGAAACGATATTCTTAAGCCCCTCTTTATAAAGCGGGGCGTTTTTTGCGCGCTCAAATGAATAAACAACGTCCTGCGCCGAAACAGCGGAGGAATCGGAAAAAACAAGGCTGTCGTCCACCGCTACTCTTATGCTTCCCTCTCCGAGCGAATAATCGGAAGCTATGCTCTTTTGAGGCATAAAGCCCAGATCGAGATAGAAAAGCGGGTCATACACAAGCGAAATCAGCGAAAAATTGAGCAGCGACGAGCAAAAAAAGGGATTGAGAGAATCAAGCTCGGTATAGGGCACGGTTATGCTGCCGTCAGGAAGCTCCAAAGCTGTTATCTCTTCGTTTTCTGAGCTTGGCTCCTCCGGCTCAGGCGCCTTCACGCAGCACGGCAGAGCTATTATTGCCGCGCTCAGCAGCAGAGCTGTAAAAATTTTTATTTTATGTGAGAATAAAGCGTTCAATTGAAACCGCCCTCCCTGTTTTTTCATCCATTTCAACAACAACGCAGTTCATACTGCATTCTCCCTCGGCCTGTTCAAATCTCACCGGAAGCCCCGTTTTCATTTTTGCAGTGGCGGTGTTCACGGTAACTCCGAGGACGGAGCTTATAACGCCCGTCATACCCGCGTCAGTTATATATGCCGTTCCGTTTGGCAGGATCTGCGCATCGGCGGTCTGAACGTGGGTGTGGGTTCCGATGAGCGCGCCGGCTCTGCCGTCAACATAAAAGCCCATTGCGCGTTTTTCGCTTGTTGCCTCAGCATGGAAATCAATTATAAAACACTTTACATTTTCTTTGTTAAAATAATCGCAAATGCTGTCGGCGGCGTCAAACGGGTTTTCGGCATAGTCCATATAAACAGAGCCGATGAGATTTGCAACCCCGAGCCTCAGCCCTTTTCTTTCGAGAACGGCAACTCCCCTGCCGGGAGCAGAGCGATGAAGATTAAAGGGGCGCAAAGCGGACGAATAAACGTCGTCCAGAACGCCGTAAAACTCCGGCCGCCTCAGAGTATGGTTTCCGCCGGTTATCATATCCGCGCCGGAAGCCAAAATATGTTCATACGATAGAAGCGTTATACCGTTTCCCTTTGCGCTGTTTTCGCCGTTTACAACGCAAAAATCAATCCCCTGCATACGCTTAAATCCCGGCAGGGTCTTACGCAGAAATTCACACCCCGAAGAGGAAACAACATCGCCTATAAAGAGAACTCTCATCTTAACTGCCTCCGCATATTATAACAAAAACATAAATATAGTTCGGACTTATTTTAATTCGGAATTAAATATTTGCCCCCGAAAGACTGCGCCTTCGGGAGCATCGCATTAAAATTATTTAGCAAAATCAAAAGCTCTGTTTTCTCTGATAATATGAACCTTTATCTGGCCGGGATATTCCATTTCCTCTTCTATCTTTTTTGCAATATCTCTGGCAAGAATAGTCATCTTATCATCGGTTATAATTTCGGGCTTAACAATAATTCTAACTTCCCTGCCCGCCTGGATAGCGAAGGAACGCTCAACGCCGCTAAAGGAGGTTGAAATCTCTTCAAGCTGCTCCAAACGCTTGATATAGTTTTGAAGATTTTCTCTTCTTGAGCCGGGTCTTGCCGCCGAAATCGCGTCCGCAGCCTGAACAAGCACCGCAACAACGGTTTTTGCCTCAATATCGCCGTGGTGGGCTTCGATGGCGTGAATTATTTCTTCTTTTTCTTTATATTTTCTCGCGTATTCAACGCCGAGAGCAATATGGGTCCCCTCCATCTCGTGGTCGAGAGCCTTGCCTATATCGTGAAGAAGTCCGGCGCGTTTTGCCGACTTAACGTCAACTCCGAGCTCCGCCGCCATAACTCCGGCGAGATATGAAACCTCTATCGAATGAACAAGGACATTCTGACCGTAGCTGGTGCGGTATTTAAGACGTCCGAGAAGCTTAACGAGCTCGCCGTTTATACCGTTAACTCCTGCCTCAATAACGGCTCTCTCACCCGCCTGCTTAATTGAGATGTCAACCTCTTTTTTGGCCTTTTCATACATCTCTTCAATTCGGGTGGGATGAATTCTGCCGTCGGAAATAAGCTTTTCGAGAGTAAGGCGGGCAACCTCGCGCCTCACGGGATTAAAGCTTGAAACGGTTATGGTTTCGGGCGTATCGTCAATTATAAGGTCAACTCCCGTTATGTTTTCAAGGGTTCTGATGTTTCTGCCCTCGCGGCCTATTATTCTTCCCTTCATTTCATCGTTGGGAAGGTCAACAACGGAAACTGTTGCCTCCGCAGTATACTCGGCGGCACAGCGCTGAATGGCGGCTGAAATTATGTTCTTGGCTAAATTGTCAGCCTCGTCTTTGGTCTTGTTTTCGTATTCAAGTATCTTGAGAGCCTTTTCGTGATCAAGCTCTCCCTCAAGGTTCTTTAACAGATATTCCTTAGCCTGGTCTTTGGTAAAGCCCGAAATCTTTTCAAGCATATCAAACTGACTCTTTTTAAGAGCCTCAACCTCGGCAAGTCTATCTTCCGCGTCTTTTATCTTCTTTGAGAGAGCGTCCTCTTTCTTTTCAAGAGCCTCGGTGCGCTTATCGAGAGTTTCTTCCTTCTGGACTATTCTTCTCTCCTGGCGCTGTACCTCGTTTCGTCTCTCTTTTATCTCTTTTTCGTATTCCGTGCGCTCTCTGTGGATCTCGTCCTTGGCTTCAAGTATGGCTTCGCGCTTTTTGGTTTCCGCCGTTGTAAGGGCGTTGCTCACAATGCGCTTTGCTTCCTCGGTGGCGTCGCCTATCGCCTTTTCAGCAACCTTTTTTCGGTGGAGCTGTCCGAGAACAAAACCGACCAACCCGCAGATGACCGCCGCGGCAACGATTAAGATTATTGCAACGTAGATTTTCATCATAAAGACCTTTTTACACCTCCTGTTTTATTTTTTTCGTATTCTTCGAACGTGCCCGAAGGCACAGGATAAAGAGTAATAATGCAATATAAATATTCACGATCTATTTAAAAAAAGTATAAGCAGCTTACACTTTTGCATTATCTTCTATATTTTATAATTAAATTAAATGATTGTCAAGAAAAATTTTTGCTCATTTTGCACAATATTATATGCCGCCTTACAAAGAATGAAGAAGGCGATATTTTTGTTGACACAAAACAAAAAATTCCGAGAAAAACAATTCAACCCAACGGCGTTTCGGAGAGCTGTAAGTAAAACGGCAGGCGGGAGAGCCTCCTATTTTTAAGCAGAGGGCAATTTCCGAAAAACCTATTGCTGAAAAGCAAAAAGGGGGATGAATTTGCATATGCAGATATGTTCACTTTTACTTTGGCGATCTTTGGCATTATCGGGCTTATTTTTACAATACTTTCGTTCCCGCACAAGAAAGCGGCGTGTCCGCTTTCGATTACGCCATCGCCGTTGCCCGCAGGGCAAATTTCGG
>JAFLUL010000095.1 GCA_022508845.1 Oscillospiraceae bacterium
ATAAATACTACAACAATTATCTTAGACATCTCTTTCCACTTCATAATATCTTGAACTTATATTATAACATAGAATTGTGAATTTTTCTACTGTTTTCATGCAAAAAACGGCGGCAAGGATTGCTCCTGCCGCCGCTATGCTTAACTGTAAATCAAATCATTGTTGACGATCTCCGTTGCTGCTTCACGGATAGCGTTCATTTTGCCTACCCACAGCATTTGGTTTTCTGCCTTTAGCTTTTCTGTAATACCCTCACGCTCCGCCATCTGTTTTACCAGTCGAGAGAACATATCCTCTGCCTGTCTGTCAACATCAGCGAGGTATCCTTTCAGCCTTCCACTTGTGAGCAGATTTGTATATGTGATCCTGTGATACTTTTTCAGATAGCGCAAGTGCCGCTGTCCCCAAATGCCGATGGGCTGTTCTTCTTTGGGTGGTAAGGTAAGACAGGGAATGTAATAGTCGCCGTTCAGTTCATACCAAAGCCCGTTGCTATTATCAAAAACATACTTGTCCATAAAGAAATCCTCCAGTATAATATATTCGCACATATGCCACAGTTCTCCGATTGCCACACTCTGTTATAGCTTGTTATCAGATTTTGTTTCCCTTGTTTTTGCCCTTATAAGGTGTGGGAGCAAGAGTAAACTTGTGTGAAATCGTATAAAGGGATAAGGTGAGCAAACTGCGATAAACCCTTTAGTTTCAAGGCTTTTGGAGGATTTTAACATCACCCTATAACGGGTGGTAACAGCCTAAGATTTTAACGGTTTCAAATTCAGATTTGTGAACAAATTTAAGAATATACAGTTCTGAAAAATTCGAGGAGGTTGAATTTTTGTTGAAAGCAATTTTGAAGATACTTTTCTGTTAGTCTTGATAAAACGGGAGTAAGCTCTTCTTTAAGGGTAAACGCAAAAACCTTTTCGGGTTCGGAGAAAACTATATGTCTTATTGCGGCAATAACCGAAAACGGAACGCTCGGAAGGATGGCAGGATCGCCGCAGCTTTCGCAGAAAAGCTCTCCTGTTAAGCAGTTGAACATCATATTCTCAGAGCTGAATTCTCCGCATTCTGCGCAGGCGTGAACGGGAGGAGCATAGCCTGAAACGGAAGCAATTCTCATTTCAAATACCGATTTTATTAAAAGGATATCCTTTTTCCCGGCACAAAGATAATATAGCGCGCCGAGAGTGAGCCTGAGGTATTCGCTGTCGGTTTCGCCCTCCTCAAGAGTTTTCAGAAGAATTTCGCAAAAATACTGAGCCAGAGCGAGCCTTGCCATATCGCTTCTAAGTTCAAAAAATATCTCTTTTATTTCTGCTTCAGTCACGTTATAAACGCCGTTTTTTTCATAGAAAGAAAAAGAGCAGTATGCAAAAAGCGAACAACCGGCGTGAAGCCGGCTTTTTGTTCCTCTTGCGCCTTTTGCAAAAGCTCTTATTATTCCTCTTGAGCGCGTAAGCACGAATACAATAATATCCGACTCCCCTGTTACGCTCGTTTTTATAACTATTCCGTCAACAGTAAACTTTTCCATCAGTCAAGTCCGAAGTTCTTTATAAGCCCCTCGCGGTTTCTCCAGTCCTCCTTGACCTTTACCCAGCATTTGAGGTTTACCTGAATATTGAAAAATTTTTCCAGGTCGCGTCTTGCACCGATCGATATTCTTTTGAGCATTTCGCCGTTTTTACCTATAACTATGCCCTTATGGCTTTCCTTTTCGCAGTAAATAGTTGCCTCAATATCGAGGATATCGGTTTCATCACGCTCTCTGAACAGCTCTATTGCAACCGCAGTGCCGTGGGGAACCTCGTTTTGAAGATACATGAGCAGCTTTTCTCTTATATATTCCGCCGCTAAAACCTTTTCGGGCTGATCGGTTATGGCATCATCGGGAAAAAAGTGTTCGCATTCCGCGCTTAATTTTTTAAGCTCCATTAAAAGCTCGTTTATCCCGCTGCCGTTTTTTGCCGAAACGGGAACAACGGCGGCAAAATCGCAAAGCTCAGAGAAAGCCGCTATGCGCGAAAGAAGCAGCTCCTTATTGTTCAGAGTGTCAATTTTATTTATTGCAAGAACCGCGGGGATCCCCTCTTTTTTTATCTTTTTAATGAGAGTTAACTCCGCCTCTTTTATTTCTCCCTGAGGTTCGGTTACGAGAAGGCAGGCGTCAACATCGTGAATACCCGAAGAGACCGCCTTTACCATTTTTTCGCCGAGTTTGTTTTTCGGCTTGTGATAACCGGGAGTATCGGTAAAAACAAGCTGAGTTTCGTCCTTTGTTAACACACCCAGAATTTTTGTGCGTGTTGTTTGGGGCTTTGGTGACACAATGGCAATTTTTTCACCGAGAAAACGGTTTAATATGGAGGACTTGCCTACATTCGGACAGCCTACAATGGCAATAAACGCGCTTCTTTGCTTTTCCCTCATAAATCATTCCTCATCCATATAATAGCTTTCGTTTCGCTTAAGACCGAGCTGAGATAAAACCTGCTCCTCTTTTTCTCTCATTCTGACAGCCTCAAGACCGCCCTGAACGTGGTCATAGCCCAAAAGATGCAGCATTGAATGAACAGTTAAAAACGCCATTTCCCTATCGAGGGAATGACCGAACTCATCGGCCTGGCTATAAGCTTTTTCAACGGAAATAACAATATCGCCTAAAAGATAAGCTCCCGAGTCGGGATTTATATCATAAACTCCGTTTTCGCCAAGCGGAAACGAAAGAACGTCAGTTTCGCTGTTTATATTTCTGTATGTATTGTTCAGCTCTTTTATTATTTCATTATCAACGAATCTTACGCTTATTTCGGCGGAGCCTCTGAACTGCTCAAGCTTTAAAACGGCGTTACAGCAGCGTCTTACAAGCATCCTTACGCCCGACGGTATTTTTACCGTATGCTGATCGTCGGAAATAATAACCTTTATTTTATCTATCATTGCCCTTGTGCCTCTTTCACGGATTTTTGCTGATTAGAATATTTTACCACCAAAAAAGCAAAAAAACAAGAATTATTAAGAGATTGTTATCAATTTTTCAGTTAATTCTTGGGCTTTTCTGCTCTCTCATAGGCTTTTATGATATCCTGAACGAGCTTATGTCGAACAACGTCCTTTTCTGTGAAGCGGACGGTTTTAATATCTTCAACATTTTTGAGTATCCGAACAGCCTCTTTAAGACCGGACTTTTTCCCGTCGGGGAGGTCTATTTGCGTTATATCCCCCGTTACAACGATTTTCGAATTAAAGCCCAGGCGAGTTAAAAACATCTTCATCTGTTCGGGAGTTGTGTTTTGGGCTTCATCAAGAATAATAAAGCTGTCGTCAAGAGTTCTGCCGCGCATATAGGCAAGCGGAGCAACTTCAATGCTTCCCTTTTCCTGATATTTTTGGAAATTATCGGGTCCGAGCATCTCAAAGAGAGCGTCATAAAGCGGACGAAGATAAGGGTCTACCTTTTGCTGAAGATCGCCCGGAAGAAAGCCAAGCTTTTCTCCTGCCTCAACAGCCGGACGGGTAAGGATAATTCGACTTATCTCTTTTGCTCTGAACGCCTTAACAGCCATTGCAACCGCAAGATAGGTTTTGCCCGTACCGGCGGGACCCACTCCGAAAACAATTGTATGATTGTTTATACTATCAATATAGCTCTTCTGCCCCAGTGTTTTGGGCTTTACGGGCTTTCCGCTCATTGTTATGCAGATGCAATCGGACGAGAGCGACGGAAGCTTATCTTCATTTCCCTCATTAACAAGCGAAATGCAGTATCTCACATTCTGCTCATTAAGCTCTTCGCCCTTGTTTATCAGCATTAAAAGCCCCTCAAGGGCCTTTTCCGCGTTTCTGACATCCTCCGGCTCACCCGAAATTTTTATGGCGGAGCCTCTGTTTACTATTTTAACGTCGTATTCCTTTTGAAGCAGCTTAACGTTTTCGTCAAAGCTGCCGAAAAGACCTACAGCGTCTTCCATTCTTTCGATATTTATAACCTGTTCAAACATATTTTAATATCACAGCCTTTCCGTAGTTCTTTAGCGCAATTTATATCACTAAAGCTCCAATGCATCTATTATTCCCGAATAAAGCGAACCGGGCGATTTCATAAACGAATCGGCTATGCTGTTCGCCTGCAAGCTGTCGGCAGTGTAAAGCAAGGTTTCCATCATTATCATATCCCCGTCTTTAACCGTAAGCTTAACGTGATAACCCTTTTCAAGCCTGATTATTTCAGCGTTTGCTCCGAATGCTGCGCGCTGACGAGATAAAAGTTCCATTGCGCTTGCAACAGCGGTTTTTCTGACATTCATCGGCAGGTCGGTTTCGAGGGTGTCCGCCATTTCGCTGCCGCGGGGAGTTAAGGTATAATATTCGTCGTCATCGCGCAGTTCGCTCTCAATAAGCCCCCCGAGCGAAAGAGAGCTGAGAGCATCGTTCACCTCAAAAAAATTTGCAAGAGAGGTGCTCTGAAGCACCTCGTTCAACGCCCCCTTTGAAAAAGGCGTACCGAGGCTTTTTAATATATAGCAAAGCAATACTCTTATATCGCTCTTTGAGCGCATACCTCCGAGGGCAATACCTCCTGTAAGCGCGTCATAATTACTGTCCATTGTTTTCTCCGTTTTCAGTTAATTCTCAAATAATCATAAGGCGGGACAGATATACTGCCAACGTTAACAGAATAGTTATTATAGTTTACATAAACAATACTTCCGCCGGAATAGCTTGTTTCGTAAAGCCCGTCCTCAATTTTCCTGTGCCCTGTCATACGATGAGAAGATAAGTCGCCAAGTTTTTTAAGCGCGTTTGCATAAAACTCGGATATTTCCGAAAAATTCAACTCGTAGAAAAGCGGCGAACGCGAATCGTATATCCATCTTACATAGGGCGAGGCCCCGTATTCAACGCTTTTCAGCAGCTCTAAAGTGTAAATCTCGCCGGCGTTTGCAGGAAGCCCCGAATAAACGAGAGTTGAATGAAGCATAGCGGGAATAAAGGGAACCGCTTCATATGCGGAGCTTTCGGGATAAGAAGCATAAAGAGGAACATCAGTTAAAACTTCTGCGTCCTTTATCACACAGAAATTCGCACCTCTGAGCAGCAGCTTCTTCTGAGCGGCAAAGGAGGCGTAATGCTCCTTTAAAAGAGAGGAAAAATCAGAAACAGAAACCTCGCTTTTATAGTCAGGATAAACGCTTTTCGGTTCTGAGCCGAGCGCATAGCCCGTTATACCAAAGCTTTTAAGGCCGTTCATTGCCGAGATAACGCTTTTTTCTATTTTGTCCGCCGACAGGAGATACATCTTTTTTCCCTCTCCGCCTATATAAGGAGAAAGAGGGTTTTTAACCGTAACCGACAGGCGGTCGCCGGATAGAGATAGGGCGGCATTCAGCTTTGAAGAAGTGTAAAGAATGTTAAGTCCGGCATAAATATCTATGCTCTGAGTTAAAGCATAGCTGCTCAGAGCCTTCATTGCTTTTTTGCCGCCGAGAGCAGATAAAAAGGAGACGGAAGAAGCATCATTCTGATAAATGCCGTCTTCAAAAAATCCGTCAAGAATCAAATTTATTGAATCAACGCCCTTTGCCTTTAGCACACCGAGAAGATCCTCAACTTGCTCAAACTCGGTGCAGGCGTTTTTGCCGGAGCCGTCCACCGAGCCAATAACAGACAGATTGAGCGGATAAACGCCGCTTTGAAGCGCAGAGGAAGAGAGCTTGCCGCCTCGGATAAGCTCCTCTCTGCAGGCTGACGCCATATCCATATACGAGCACAATTCACCGCTTAAGAATTTATAAGTAAGGCTTATTTCGCCCTTATAACTTTCGGCATAATAATAGCTTTCGCCGGAAATACTGACCGGGGTTACGGAAAACTCGGGATAGACGGCAAAAACTCCGTCCGAATTCGCGCTCGGGCGCATAGCTCTTATGCTTGCAATTTCGCTTCCTTCGTCAATTATTCCAACAAACGAACTTTTTTCGCTCTTTATCCCAAAACATCCGACCCCCGCACCGTTTCCGCCGCAAACCTCAAAGCTGAGGTTGCTTGTATTTTCATCGTCAGTATCGGTATACATAACCGCTCCGCAGCCATCCGGAACAAGCAGAAAATCCCTTTCGGGAGTTTCTTCGGCAATTTCGGGATCACTCTCTTCATTTTCGCTTTCATCCTCCGGCTCTTCCTCGGCAGGATTTTCAGCTTCCTCGCTCAACTTGGCTGATGAATATCCGCTGAGTGCGCCGAAATACGGCAAAACAGAGAGCTTTTCGAGAACAAATCCGGGAGAAACGATAATTTCACCGCTGTTTATGCTGACCTTAAGATTTCCGTCAATAAGCTCAAAGCATACGGGAACAACGAGATATATCTCTCCTTCACGAAGCGAAGAGAAAGACTTCTTAACCGTTTCGGCGTTATCGGACATATAATAGGTTATTTTCAGACCGTTATCGGTAAAATCAACGTTGTAAGACGAGAAGGCAATGCTGTTATCCTGAGAATTGAGATAGCATCTGCCGCCGCGGGAAGCAAGAGACGCGCTTATAACTGCGGATGAAGTGTTCTTAAAAACAGGAATTGAGTTCCAATATTTATCCGAGGATATATCTCTAATGCTAACGGAGCCGTTTTCGCGCTCAAAATACAGCTCATAAAACCCCGAACGGCAAACAGAGGAAAGATTCTCGGCATTTGAAATATGAAGCGGCGCGCTAACGGACGAAGTTCCGATTATATTGCTTGAAAAAACAAAAGAGGAAACTGAGCTTTTTTCAAAAGATGCGCAGGAACATAAAAGCAAAAAAAGCAGCGCAAGGAAGGCGCACACCAGCTTTTTTACCTTACCGAACATACTATTCCCCCTTTTATCAAAAATTATCATCAATATCATACCACATTGCTCTCCTTATGGCAAGTGGATATTTTTGAAAAAAGCGCCGTAAAAACGGCGCATAAATTGATTATCTTTCTTCTCGGAAATAAGAATTGCCCAGACTTGCGGGAGGAAGATTCTCGCGTTTTTTGCGAATGCTGGTAAAGATCAGAACGATGATAGTTACAATATACGGAAGCATCTTAAACAGTTCCGCACTTCTCATAGGCAGACCGTTTACAAAGAGATACATTATATAAAGTCCTCCGAAAAGAATTGAACCCGGAACGCTCAGCTCGGGGCGCCATACCGCGAAAATAACAAGAGCTATTGCAAGCCAGCCTCTGTCACCGAAGCCATCGTTTGACCAAACGCCGGAAGTATAGTCCATAACATAGTAAAGTCCTCCGAAGCCTGCTATAACGCTGCCAACGCAGGTGGCGGTGTATTTATATCTGTTTACGTTTATACCCGCGGCATCTGCGGTTGCAGGATTTTCGCCGACAGAACGAAGATAAAGCCCCGTTCTGGTTTTTCTGAGCATAAAGCCTGCAACAAATGCGATAATGATTGCGAGGTATGCCATAAAGCCGTAAGAAAGGAAAATCTGTCCGAATACTCCGAGCTTATCGGCAAACGGCAGAGATGCTCTGAAAAACTTGCTTGTTGCGCTAAGAGCAACCGAAGGAACCTCACTGCCGGTAAGCCTTACAAGAGAAGCGCCGAAGAAGTTTCCGAAGCCAACGCCGAAGGTTGTTATCGCAAGGCCTGTAACATTCTGATTGGCTCTTAAGGTGACAGTTAAAAAGCAATAGATAAGACCAACAAGAAGAGAGCCGAGCATAGAACATAATATCGGAATCAAAACGGCAAGAAACGGGTTTATGGCATCCTTTGAAGGAAGGGAGTTTTCGTAAGTAAACGAGCCGATAACGCCGGAAATAGCGCCGACATACATAATTCCGGGAATACCGAGGTTAAGATGCCCGGACTTTTCGGTTAAGATTTCGCCGGTTGAACCGTAAAGGATCGGTATGCCCTGCATTATGGCGCGCTGAATATAGGTAATAACTGTTGCAGATACCATATCACTTTTCCTCCTTATGCGAACCGCGGAATTTTATCTTGTAGTTTATAAAGAACTCGCATCCGATGATGAAAAACAGGATAATGCCTGTTATAATATCGGAAAAAGCCTTGTCGAGATTATAGACGGTTGCTATCTCTCCCGCGCCCTTCTGAAGGAAAACTATCAGCAGAGAGGTCAGCACCATAAACAGCGGGTTGAACTTTGCAAGCCACGAAACCATAATGGCAGTAAAGCCTCGGTTATCGGCGGTTGTTGAGGTAATGGTGTGGTTGGTGCCGGCAACAAGCAGAAATCCCGCTATACCGCAAACGGCACCTGAGAGGAGCATAGTGCGAATAATAACCTTTTTAACGTTTATACCTATGTAGCGGGCTGTGTTTTCGCTCTCGCCCACAACGCTGATTTCATAGCCGTGTTTTGAATATTTGAGATAAATAAACATTCCCACCGTTAATACGGCAACAACAAGCACATTCAAGAGATATCTCTGTCCGCCCAAAACAGGCAGCCAGCCGGCGTGGGAGCTTTGATT
>JAFLUL010000096.1 GCA_022508845.1 Oscillospiraceae bacterium
TACCCTTTTTAAAACCATTAAATTTAACGAATGTATCTCTCGGTTCATCGGCAATACTCAGTATACCCTTCAATAAAACCGGTCGCTTTTTAAATTTCGGCTTGTCATTAGGAGAAAAAAGGGCGTTCTCTGCATTATCCAAAGGCAGGGGATAATGTTTCCAATGATAAATAAACTGCTGCCCGATGCGAACTCCGCCAATTATTCCCTTTTTATCGGCAAGCTCGGGACCATAGTTCACTCTTCCCATATTTTCAACAAGTATTGTAAGCTCTGCACCGCCGGAAGGAATTTTTATGTTAAGCTTCTGTTTTTCATCGTTGCGGTAATATCTGCCGCAGTATTCACCGTCAACAAAAATATATGCCCTGTCATGAACAGTAAAATAGAGAGTATCTTTATCCTTTGGACCTTTAATAAAGGTTTTATAGCAAATAAAGCCGTAGCCCTGCCCTATCGCTTCCATATTTTTGGGTGTTACACTGTATTGCTCTGTTGAGAGCAAATCAAGATTTTCAAGCAGATCGGCCTCATATGTAAGATTTACGGTGCCGTAAGACACTGGGGGCAAAACGCTCTCAAAATCAACGCTGTTTATATATCCGCGCTGCTCAAGCTCTTTTTTCATAAGATAATATTTTTCGGTAAGAGCGCCATATTCGTTTATCGGAGCGTCATCGTCATAGCTGTTAACGGTTGGCTGGTATTCTTCATAGCAGTTTGCTCCGTTCATATATCCGAAATTTGTGCCTCCGTGGGTCATATAAACAGAAACGCTGCCTTTATCAAGTATATCTGAAAAATTCTTTGCCGCATCTTCAGGATCGCGTTTATGATGTTTTTCTCCCCAATGATCAAACCATCCGTTCCAATACTCCGCGCACATAAGAGGTCCGTCTTTTTGAAATGCTCTCAACGCTTTAAAGTTAGCATCAGTTTTTGATCCGAAATTGCAGGTTGAGAATATCTCAGGAACGGTTCCTCCGGAGAGCATAGTATTATTTGCACCGTCAGAGGTAAAAAGAGGGCATGTTATACCGTTGGAGGTCAATAAATCGGCAATACGGCGTATGTATACGCTGTCATTTCCATAGCTGCCGTATTCATTTTCCACCTGAACCATAATAACCGATCCGCCGCATTCCGTCTGTCTTGCCGCTATAATGGGGATGATCTTATTATAATAATTTGTTACCTTTTCCATATACACTTCATCACAGCAGCGCAAATTTATTCCGTCATAGTTCAGAAGCCACCATGGAAATCCGCCGAATTCCCATTCGGAGCAAATATATGGCCCCGGGCGAACAATGGCAAACATCCCAAGCTCGTTAATAAGGTCAAGATATGCACCGAGATCAAGATCGCCGGAAAAATCAAAGTCCCCTTCTTTCGGTTCGTGCAAATTCCAGGCTGTGTAGGTTTCAACTGTGTTAAACCCACATGCTTTAATTTTTAGAAGCCTGTCACGCCAATATTCTTTTGGGACTCTAAAATAATGCATCGCACCTGCAATTATTTTAAAAGGCTCGTCATTTAACAGAAAATCTTTCTTTCCGATTGTTAACTTATTCATTTTTATTTCCTTTCTTATACATATTTATAATATCAATTGCCCTATCGGTTATCATATCTTTAAGAATTTTTGGAGAAACAACCTCGATACCGGGGCCGAACTGCATTATCCAAGAGCAAAGCCCCTCGCTTATATTCGCCTCAGTCCTCAAAAGAAAACGCTTATCGTCATAATATCTTGTGTTGACCTTCTCGCCGAACCTGTCAAATATTTCCTCCAGAAGAGAGTTTGAACATCTCAGCTCAATAACTTCAGTTTTTCCGCTGAACATATTGAAAGATTTTGAAACATAATCGGCAGTATCGAAATAGGTTTTGTACGGGCTGACCTCGGTAAAACTTCTTGCCTTTTCGCTGAGTATTTCAACTTGTGAAATACGGTCTATCCTTACATTCATAAGATTATCATATTTTTCGTTATTTGCAACAAGATAATAGTGGTCATCAGACCAAATTAGCGCATATGGACTTAAAATAAAAGATTTTATTTCTTTTTTTGCGGCGTATTTATCATCCAGTTTACGCCTTGAATAGTTAAATGAAACTTTTTTATTTGTTTTAATGGCTGTGTCGAGAGCGTCAATAACATAAAATACTGTTTCGTTGGTGCTTTTAGCGCGATTGTCAATATAAACCTGCCGCTTCAGAGTGTCTGCTCTGTAAATGCTTGTAAAACTTTCAATCTTTTCAACAAGCTGTTTTGTTTTATTTTTTGTTATAAAATCTGCGGCCTGAACTGCATCGGACAAAAGCCTTATTTCTGCACTCTCAAATTTTCCCGACGCCAAAAAGAAGCCGTTTTTCGGAGTCCGTGTTTTTATTATATCAAGCCCGTAATCTATAAGCACCTCAATATCCTTATAAATGGATTTTCTTTCGCATTCAAGACCGTAAAGATTTTCAAGCTTATCGGCGATATCAAAGGAATTCAGAATATGCTGCTCATCGGAATATCTTTCAAGTATATCTTTCATATATAATAGCTTGAGCTTCGTATTTTTTTGACCCGCCATATTCTTTCCCCTTTCTTTTTTATAATAAGTATTATATAAAAAAAATATTGACAAATCAACACTAAATGATATAATATATATGAAATCTTCGGGGCGGGGTGCAATTCCTCACCGGCGGTGATAGTCCGCAAGCCCTTAATAAGGGTTGATTCGGTGTAATTCCGAAACCGACGGTATAGTCCGGATGGGAGAAGATAAGGCAATATTGCATTTTTTTATTTTAGCCCTGATTTTTTCAGGGCTAATTTTTTTTGGAGGTTTTTATTATGGCTGAAGCAAAATCAAACAAAAGCAATGTAACAAAACTGGTTGTAACCGCAATGCTCTCCGCAGTTGCCGTGGCTCTGCAATATATAGAGGTTTCAATTCCTCTTGTCCCCTCATTCCTGAAGCTCGATTTTTCAGATATTCCCGAGCTTATCGGAGCATTTGTTATCGGCCCTGTGGGAGGAGTTATAATCTGTCTAATTAAAAATCTGATACACCTTCCATTAACGAGTTCTGTTGGCGTGGGTGAATTCTCAAATTTCCTTCTCGGTGCAGTTTTTGCGTTTACTGCAGGTATAATATATAAACGCAATAAAACTAAAACAACCGCACTTATTGCTTGCCTTACAGCATCGATGGCAATGGCTGTCATTAGTGTGGTGTCAAACTATTTCGTGGTTTATCCTGTTTATGCTCAGCTTTGGGCAGGCGGAGATATGGAAATAATAATAAATATGTATAAAGCGCTTCTTCCCGCGTCCGATAATCTAATAAAATCGCTGCTTATATTCAATGTTCCGTTTACATTTATTAAAGGTCTCATTTGTTCTCTTGCAACAATGATAATTTATAAACCGCTTTCAAATTTATTTGTTAAATTAAACTCCGCAATTAACAGGAATAAAAATAGCTCAAATTGATATTGACAAAAAAATATCAGCGTATTATAATAAAATCAAACCAAATCCTTATAAAGAGAGGCTGAGGGAACGGCCCTGTGAAGCCCGGCAACCTGATTTTTCAAGGTGCCAAATCCGACGGTTATGCCGACAGATAAGGTTATTAAGCTGCCCGCATAAGATGCGGGCATTTTTTTGGAGGAAATGATATGGCAAAACATTTTTTTACATCAGAATCGGTTACAGAAGGACATCCTGATAAGGTTTGCGATCAGATATCCGACGCCATCCTTGACTCAATGCTTGAGCTTGACCCGCTCTCACGCGTTGCCTGCGAAACTATCTGCACAACAGGAATGGCTCTCGTTATGGGCGAAATTTCAACTAAAGCAGAAGTTGATATTCCTTCTGTTGTTAGAAAAACCATATGCGATATAGGCTTTAACAGCTCTGACGCCGGATTTGACGGCAACACCTGTGCTGTTCTCTGCACTATGGACAAACAGTCCCCCGATATTGCGATGGGAGTTAATGCTTCATTAGAAAAGAAAAACGGCGAAGATGATGAATATAATCTTCACGGCGCCGGAGACCAGGGTATGATGTTCGGTTATGCTTGCAACGAGACCCCCGAGCTTATGCCGCTTCCCATTTCTCTTGCACATAAGCTCGCAAAAAAACTTTCCGACGTCAGAAAAGACGGAACATTATCATATCTTCGTCCCGACGGTAAAACCCAGGTTACCGTTGAATATGAGGATGACAAACCTGTAAGAATTGACACTATCGTTATTTCAGCTCAGCATTCTCCGGAAGTTTCCCTTGAAACGATAAAAAACGATATGCTTGAATATGTTGTTAAGCCAACGGTGGATAAAGCGCTTATTGATGAAAACACAAAATACTTTATAAACCCCACCGGAAGATTTGTTATCGGCGGTCCTGCCTGCGATAGCGGCCTTACCGGAAGAAAAATTATCGTTGATACCTACGGCGGCTACGCAAGCCACGGCGGCGGAGCTTTTTCAGGCAAAGACCCAACAAAGGTAGACAGATCCGCTGCATACGCCGCAAGATATGTTGCAAAAAATATTGTTGCGGCAGGACTTGCAAAAAAATGTCAGGTTGAGCTTGCCTATGCTATCGGCGTTGCAAAGCCCGTATCGGTTCTTGTTGAGACCTTTGGAACCGGAAGCGTTGCGGATGAAGCTCTTTCTGACGCTGTTAATAAGGTGTTTGATCTTCGTCCAGCTGCAATAATTGAAGCTCTTGATTTAAGAAGACCGATTTACCGTCAGATAGCAGCCTACGGTCACATAGGCAGAACAGATATTGAGCTTTCTTGGGAAAAGACAGATAAGATCGATGCACTCAAAGCAGCTGTTCGGCAATAAAAAATGAACCGGAGTTTTATCTCCGGTTTTTGTTATGAGATTATTCGTCGCTTTCCTTAGCAAGGACTTCGTTTCTTCGGAAAAGCAGAGATATACACCATATACCCGCAAGAGCTACAACAGTAAATATAATTCTGCTTAAGAGAGCTGTCTGTCCGCCGAATATAGCTCCGACTATATCAAACTGAAAAAGACCTATGGATCCCCAGTTTATTGCTCCGATTATTACTAAAATAAGAGCTATTCTGTCTAACATAAATATCACTCCTTTTTGTTCAGCAATATTGTTTGCAAAAATCACAAATATATTAAGAAATTTTACGGTAAAATATGGAACTTAAATTTAACAATAAAAAATTCAAAATAATGCTTGTTGGCGATCCGCATTGCAATGCAAAGGACCAAACTGCAAAAGATAAAGCAATTATCAAAGATTATCTCTCGCTGCAGTATGCCGCATTAGAGCGCGAAAAACCGGATCTTGTTATTCTTATGGGGGATAACGCCGGCGGCGAGAACGCAGAAGACATAAGGAAAGTTCTTTTGAGAATAACAAAGCCATATGCGGATAACCATATACCGTTCTCGTTTATTTTGGGAAACCACGATCTTCAAAGCGGAGTTAAAACTTTAAATGAGCTATATAAAATTTATAAGGAGCTGCCTTATTGCATACTGCCTGAGGAGTGTTCATCATACGGAGACTATGAAATAAAAGTAAACAATTCAGATGGAACAAAAACCGCGCTATCCCTCTTTCATATGTATTCCGGCGATTGTGCCGAAGATAAGTATTACAGCTGTTATGATTACGTTAAAGAAGAACAAATTAATTTTATCCGCGAAAAAACAGAACGCCTTACAAAAGAAAACGGCAAAACTCCGGCTGTCGTTTTTCAGCATATGCCCGTTTTGGAGGAATTTGGTCTGCTTAAACAGAAGAGCTTTCTTTCAATGCTGTTTAACGGTGTTTACGGCATAAATGAAAACTACGGAAAGTTTTACACATTAAATAGCAACGCTTTTGGCTATTTGGGAGAATGCCCCTGTCCGCCGGGAGTAAACGGCGGAGAATTTGAAGCAGTTAAAAACACCGGCAACATATTTGCGATGTTTTTCGGACATGATCATATGAATGATTTTGTTGGAATGTATGACGGTATTATTATGGGGCAGACCAAGCTTTCATCATTCAACGCCTATGGCGACGGTCTTATGCAGGGAGTAAGAATACTTGAATTTGATGAAGACTCTCCTTTTACGCTAAAAACAAAAATGCTGTACTACAGGGATATTTTTGGAAATAACTGCCGTTCTATAAAGGGAAGCCAAAAGATTTTCAGAGACCGAACCAGCGTTAAGCTTGAAGCATCGCTTAAAGCTGCAGGCATTTTGGCTGCAATTTCCCTCCCCATTGCAATGATAAAATTATTGATAAAATGACAGAAAAAAGATATAAAACCGCATTCTATATTATGACGGCTGTTGTTGTTTTGCTGCTTACGTTCTTTGTTGGAATGAGAGTGATAGCCACACGGACAGAAAAGAACAGCGAATTTTACAGCGAAATATTAAACAACACAAGCGAATCGAAAAGCGAAGAGAATGTTATAAAAATAAATATAAATACCGCGTCCGCTTTTGAACTTACTGCCCTGCCGGGCATAGGAGAAGCAAAAGCAAACGCGATAATAGAATATCGGAATGAATATGGAAAAATTACAGAGTTAAGCGATCTGCTGAATGTTAAGGGGATCGGAGAAACTATTCTTAAGCAAATCGAGCCTTATATAATATTTGATGATGAATAATTATGAAAGCGCTGAAACGCCGGCTTTAAACAGTTCATCGTTAGAGATATCGGCAGAATCGAGAGCATCCTTAGCTGACTCCGACATAGGAATTTCTATATCCGGCGAAACTCCGGAACCGTCAAAACATTCGCTTATATAAGGACATATTTTCGCAACCGTAAGCACTACAACAGCTCCGCTCTCAAGAGAAAAGGCCTTTTGATAGCTCGCGTTTCCGGCAGTGTTCTCGCCAATCAGAACCGCCTTGGAAAAATCCCGAAGATCCGCCGCAAGAAGCTCAGCCGCACCCTCGCTTCGATCATTTATTAAAACAGAAAGCGGAATATTAACGCTTGCCGCATCAGCAGAATAAACGGCAATACTTTTCCCCTGATAGTCAAGAGCGGTTGCTATGGCTCCGTTACCCTCAGTTGCAAGCGGAACTATAACGTCAATAACATCCGCGGCGTATTCATAGTTAAAGCTTTTTATGTTCCTTACGTCTATAATAAGACCTGTTATACTGTCTGCCATAAGAGCATTAACTGCTTTTTTGAATAAATCGGAAGTGTCGCTGTAAAACGCTGAAAGCTTAATATAACCTATGCTTCCTGATTTTTGATAAGATACAGAGCTAAGTCTATAAACAGGAGTAAGCTCAATTAAAGTCTCGGTTTCCTCCGGGGCTTTTCTTATTTTTAACCTTATCTCAGTTTTATCCCTGCCGGATAATCTTTCGATAAAAGAGGCCTGATTACTTAAAGAAATCTCAGAAGAATCAATCTCAGTTATGAAATCACCGATCTCTATACCGCTGTTATATGCAGGGGAACCGTTTATAACCGAAGTTACGATCAGAGCGTTATTTTCGCTGTCAAATTCAGCAGTTAACCCAACTCCGGGAAAACTGCCTTCATTATTTGCCGAAAACTCGGCATATTCCCCCGCTGTGAGGTATGCGCACTCTCCGTCAAGACTGCTCAGATAGCCGCTTGCAGCTCCTGTCATAGCGGAATCATACTTCACTTCACCGTAATAGTTATCTTTAATTATTTCATCAATATCAGAAAGCGCAGAAAACTGCTGAGATCTTTGATAAACAGAGATAAGAATTTTATTATAAGAACGCAGATAAACGCTTACCGTTAATATAACGGTAAGCGCGGAAAATATCAATATAAGTGCAATAGCAACTGCAAAAGGAATTTTTTTAGACATATATCATTTCCAAATTATTACGGAAGATGGGCATAGCTTAAGGGATTTACCTTATTACCGTTTACACGAACCTCAAAATGAACGTGCGCACCGAAAGCATAACCTGATTCTCCCGCATAGGCTATAACATCGCCCTGTTTAACAGTTTGCCCTGTTGAAACATTTAGTCTGCTGTTATGACCGTATAATGTGTAAAGTCCGTTTCCGTGGTCTATAAGAACATAGTAGCCGTAGCCGTTTGCCATATATGAAGCTGTAAGGACAGTGCCGTTTGCAGCAGCAACAACCGACTTACCGTAAGTTCCTCCCGAAACACAGGTATCTATACCGCCGTGATATTTTTGCCTGCCGGTTCCGGGGTCTGTTCTTGTTCCGTATCCGGAAGAAATATATGTACCTTTATACTGAAGAGGCCATATAAGACCCTCAGACGGTGTAAAGGTAATTCCTCCGGCTCTGTTCTTTGCGGCAGCAATTATTGCGTCAATTCGTTTTTCAAAAGCAGCCATATCGGCTTCATACTGA
>JAFLUL010000097.1 GCA_022508845.1 Oscillospiraceae bacterium
GAAAAACACCGCCTTCTTTATGAGCGGGTTAAAAGCGAGCTTCCCGCTGTTCGCTGTTTTATTAGCATTAGCGATAGCTCCTCCGATAAAAGCATACCGAATTTAAGCGATATTTTTTCTCTTTTTGCAGGAGAATATCCCGGTGAGCCGGATGGGGATGCGCTATGCTCGATAATGTTCACCTCCGGCACAACGGGTTTTCCGAAAGGCGTTATGCTTACTCACCGCAATTTTATAGCCACGGGCACCTATGTCCACGAGGCTTATCCCACCCAGCGAATGATGGGGGTTTTGCCGTTTCATCACGCCTTCGGTCTTACGGGAAATATAACTAAAACTATGGTAAACGCCAGAACTTTATGCTGTAATGATAACCTGCAGAATGTGTTTGAAGATTTTAAACTTTATAAGCCTCACGGTATGCTCGCCGTGCCGCAGATGATAAAGTTTATGATGAACGCGGGTTTTCGCTTTGCTAAAGCACATCCTGAGCTGAGCGAGCGGGAGGCGTTTAAGGAGTTCTTCGGCGGCGAGTTCTCCGTTATAAGTTCGGGCAGCGCGCCGCTTGATAAGGAACTTAACGACCGCTATAACGCCACCGGAATAGGTGTTTATAACGGCTACGGTATGACCGAATGTGCGCCTATAGTTGCAAATAATGTCGGAGGCTTTTATAAAAGCGGTTCCGTTGGCAGGCTGATTCCCTGTATGAAGGCAAAAATTGAAAACGGAGAGATCCTTCTTAAAGGGCCGAACGTTATGAAGGGCTACTATAAAAACCCTCAGGCAACAAAAGAGGCGTTCACCGATGACGGCTGGCTTAAAACCGGCGATTTGGGCTTTGTTGACAACGACGGCTATCTTTTTATAACAGGAAGATGCAAAAACCTCATTTTGCTTGACAACGGCGAAAATATTTCTGCTGAGTTTTTGGAAAATAAGCTCTATCTTGATCCTGTAATAAAGGAGTGTGTTGCCTTTGGCGAAAACGGCGCTCTTTACGCTGAAATTTATCCCGATAAAGATTTAGCCGCCGCCAATGGCATAACCGATATTCGTTCTTATATTGACGGCGTTATAAATCGCGTAAATGATTCTCTTGCGGAGTTTCAAAAAATCAGGGGAGTTATATTAAGAGAGACTCCCTTTGAAAAAACCGCCTCTCAGAAGATAAAAAGGGGACCGGTGCACGGTGCTGCAAAAAAGAACATTGTCCTTCCGTCAACTGCCGTCCAGCGTATTGTATATGAAGCCGTGCAGGAGACCCTCGGCGCAAATAATATAAGCATAACTGATAACTTTTTTACGGTAGGCGGAAACAGCCTGAACACCGCCGAGCTTGCTGCCTTGCTCAATATCAGTCCGCAAACAATATACGATCATCCGGTTTTAAGCGAGCTCTCTCTTCAAATAGAGGCCTTCGGGAAGGAGTATGAAAAGAGATTTGAGGGAATAAACGGTATAATAAAAAGCAGCCTGACCGATGAAAAATCGGGAGAATATAAAAACATCCTTCTCACCGGCTCAACTGGCTTTTTGGGCGTGCATATATTAAAAGAGCTTGTTGATGCCGGAAAAACCGTTTACTGCCTTGTTCGCGATGAAAAGAGGCTTTATTCTAATCTAAAATATTATTTCGGCGATTTTTGCGATCCGAGAGTTATTCCTGTAATCGGCAATATTGAAAAAAACGATTTGGGGCTCGGGGACAGATATTTGGAACTTGCCGATATGATTGACACTGTTTTTCACGTTGCCGCAAACGTGCATCACGCCGGCGACTATGCCGATCTTGAGCGCACCAATGTTTTCGGAACAAAAAATATTATAGATTTTTGCTTTAAAGCAAACGCTGTTTTGCAGCACACTTCAACCGTAAGCGTTCACGGCGCCGCCACCGTTATTGAGCAAACTGAAAATGCCGTGTTCACCGAGGATATCCTTGATATAGGCCAGAGCTACACGGATAATGTGTATATCCATTCAAAATACAGAGCCGAGGAGGAGGTTCTTCTTGCCAGAACCCGAGGGCTGAAAGCCAATATCTATCGTATCGGCAACCTTACCTGGCGCACTTATGACGGCAAGTTCCAGCGTAATTCCTCCGACAACGGCTTTTTGCACAGGATCAGGGCAATTCTTAAATTGGGTGTTTACCACGAAAATATGGACAAATATCCTATGGACCTCACAGCTGTTGACGAATGCGCGAGGGCGTATGTTCTGCTTGCTCTCTCGGGCGGATTGAACAGAATATATCATATGTTCAATCATAATTTTCTCGATGTTCGCGATATGTTTAACTTGCTCGGTATGCCGTTTCGTTTTGCCTCCACTGCGGAAACAATAGAGATAATGAATGCCAATCTCGATGATACGGATATTCACGTCTATATGTTTTATATGATGATATCCGGGCGTTCGAGCGAGGTTAAAATGATAAATCAGTATACTGCCGCTGAGCTCAAAAAGCTTGGATTTTTATGGAGTGAACCTAACAGAGCATACCTTACGGTTTTTTCCGGCGATTCAAAGGGGCAATGCCTCGGATTTGAGAGAACTGAACTGAGTCCCGCTTTGCCCGGCGGAAATATCACTCCAATAGGCAGAATAACTCTCGGCGTTCTCAAAAACGCGGTAATTAAAGAGCCTGAAATTATAAGCGGCGAAAACAGCGTTCTGAAAATTAAAGAAGCGCTTAAGTCCCGCGGGTTAAAAAAGCCTCTTGTTATAACCGTTCCCTTTGAAATGAAAACCGTAAGCGAGCTGATCAGGTCTCTTGGAGAAGTTCCGGTGTTTACTGATATAGCCTCTGAGCCTGTCGTTTCTGACACCGAAAACGCGCTTAATATGTTCTTAAAAAACGGGTGTGACTGCGTTGTGGGAATAGGCGGCGGCAGCGTTCTCGATACCGCTAAAATAACCTCCCTGAGAGCAGCGAACCCCGATAGCTTTATTGGAGATATAGCAAGGCTCGACAGCGAATGTGCCGGTGGAGCGCCTCTCCTGCTTGCTCCCACCACCGCCGGAACGGGGAGTGAATCAACCCTTTTTGCTGTTGTTACCGAGGAGGATAAAAACAAAAAACGGCCGTTTACAAGCGATAAGTTTTTGCCGGACGTTATTGTTCTCGATCCCGTCCTCACCGTCAGCGTGCCGAAGATGAGCACCGCCTATACCGGAATAGACGCTCTCTCTCACGCTGTTGAAAGTTATCTGAGCTTGTTTGCCCCCGCTTTCCCTGAGGACGCTGCTTTTGCTCCAAAGGCAGTTAAGACTGTTTTTGATAATCTTGAAACTGCCTGCCATCAGCCTGATAATATAGATGCCCGAAGCGGTATGCTCAATGCGGCATTTATTGCGGGAAAGAGCTTTGGCAGGATAGGCACAGGCTATATCCACGCCATAGCCCACCGCCTCGGTGAATTCTATCACGTTCCCCACGGCCTTGCCATATCAGCTGTGTTTACACCGGTTTTAAGGGCATATCTTCCTTATGTTTCCGATAAGCTCTCAGAGCTATCCGAGTATTGCGGATTCGGCAGTAACGCCGAGAGCTTTATTAGCGAGGTTGAAAATCTTATCTCCCGCATTGGAATAAACAAAAAGCTCATACCCTATAATTCAGATGACTGCTTTGAAATAGCCCGCAAGGCGCAGGAGGAGGCAAAGCTCGTTGGGTATCCGAGGTTCTTCACCGATATCGAGGTTAGGAAACTGGTGGATGCGATTTTTTCGGCTTGATTTTCTTCTTGACAATTATAAAATTCAATGATAAAATAAACATACTGTTAGTATGTAAGGAGATCTATGGCAAGAAATAAATTCCCTGAAGAAACGGTAACTCTGATTCTTGACACAGCGCAGAAGCTGTTTCTTGAAAAAGGCTACGAGCACACAACGATTCAAGACATAATTGATAATTTAGGCGGTCTTACCAAAGGCGCCATTTATCATCATTTCACATCAAAAGAGGATATTCTGAACGCTGTTACCGAAAGGCTTTTTAAGGAAAACTCTCTGGCTCAAAAGTGGAAAAAGATATCAAAAGACAGCTCTCTCAGCGGCGCTCAGAAGCTCAAAGCAATGTTTTACGAAGCTATCGTTGACGAGCAGGAGCAGAAGTTCAGAAGTATGGGTATACATCTCCAGAATATGCCCCATATGTTAAGCGACTTGGTTTTAAGGTCTGTTAACGATATTGCGCCTAATGCAATCAAGCCGATTCTTGAGGAGGGCATAAAGGACGGTTCTATTAAAGTTCCTTTGGCAAAAGAGCTTGCAGAGGTTATCTCATTGCTCGCAAACGTATGGCTCAATCCTCTTGTATTTCCGATGAGTGATGGAGACATCGAGAATAAGTGTCAGGTAATTTTAAGTATGATGGCTATGCTCGGCGTTGATGTTACCGATATGTACCCGGCAATTTATAATATGAACAAACAGATCAATGAAATGGACAATAGAAATTGATAGGTTGCCACTTCGGTGGCAATTTATTTAGATTATATACATACCAAAAGTATGTAAAAAGGAGAATAAAAATGAAACTCAAACTGAAAAAAGAAAAAATTCGCTATCTTTTAGGTCTGTCGGGGCAGAATATTTTTTATGCTCTCATATCCTCCTGTTTTGCTTATTATCTTCAGTTCACAGTCCTTATTCCTGCTTTTTGGTTAGGAATCATCCTCAGTACGGCGAAAATTTTTGATGCAATAAAAGACCCTTTCATAGGAGCATATATAGATAAAAGCAAGTGGCCTTTAGCAAAATATCTGCAGCGCCTTCCAATACCCACCGCTGTTATAACAATACTTTGCTTTGCAATGAAAATTTATTCTGACTCTGACACCGCGCTTCAAAACGCCGCCGTAATAATTTACGGATTTTTAGTTTTCATTTTGTGGGAGATAGTATTTTCTTTCGGTGATATACCAATGATAAGTTACCCTAATGAATTATGTGAAAACGAGAGGGAGCGCATAAATCTGCTCTCGCTCAGGCCTCTTGGCGCAATGGTGTGCAGCGTTTGTTGTTTAATTATTCAACCTATTGCTTTTGCTGTTTCGGGTTTCCTGGGCAACTCTCAGAAAGACGAAAGAAATGCATTTTTTATAGTTGCGATTGTTTTCTCTGTTGTTGGATGTAGTATGTATCGCTTAACAGTATCAAAAAAAAGATCGTATAATACTAAAATAACAGAGACTGATAAAACGCAGCAATATAAATATATTCTTTCAAATCCGTTGTTAAAAAAAATTACCGTATCGGGTCTTTTATCTTCAATGAGCGCATTGCAGGGGGTTGTGCTTTCAGCTTTGGTTGCCTTTTACTTTTCAAGCAAAAACTCGGGACTAACTTTGCTTTACACTTTTCTGCTTGGCGCAGGCAGTTTCATCGGCCTTATGATTTCCGCTTTTCTTGTTCCGATCCTTTCGGAACGGCTTGGTAATATAAAAGCTTATATTTTGTGTAATTTGGCGACTGTGCTGCCGAATATTCTTATTTTTGTTCTGTATCTCGGCAACAAAACTTCAATGAACACTTTCAGAAACTTTTCGCTTATGTTAATTTTTTCCCTCATCTCAGGAAGCTTTCTGAGCCTTGCTTCAAATGTTCGAACTCTGCTCATAAATGACGCGGTTGAACTTGAAAACAAGCTTTCGGGTTCAAATCCAACAGCTCTGTTTTTTTCATTTCAGACTGCAATAACAAAAATTCAAAACGGCGTGTCCTCTCTTATTTCAAGCGCAGGATATATGTTGATTGGCTTTTCAAGCGCTGAAACCGCAAAACTGAATGAGTTTATCGCAAACGGTTTCATTGCAAGGGAGAGCAGTGAATATACCTCGTTGTTCACAATGCTGTTTTTTTTGTTCAGCGTTTTGCCGGCGTTAAGTTCGCTGCTTGCAGTTTTGCCGTTCGTGAATTCCGAAAAACAGATGAAATAGTAAAAATTATCAATCGAAAAAATGAATTTCCTATTTACATTTTGCTGAATATATGTTATAATAAAACAAATGTTCGGTTGTTTGGAGGCATATCTTGGATCATTTTGAGCTTGTTTCAAAATTCAGTCCCACCGGCGATCAGCCGGAGGCCATAGACGCGCTTGTTGACGGGATAAACCGCGGGTACTCTGAGCAGGTTTTGCTGGGAGCTACCGGTTCGGGAAAAACCTTTACAATGGCAAATGTTATAGCGCGGGTCAATCGGCCCACGCTTGTTTTAGCGCATAACAAAACCCTTGCAGCTCAGCTCTGCTCGGAATTCCGGGAGTTTTTTCCGAATAACGCCGTTGAATATTTTGTTTCTTACTACGATTATTATCAGCCCGAGGCATATATTGCCTCAACCGATACCTATATTGAAAAAGACAGCGCCGTAAACGATGAAATTGACCGTCTGCGCCATTCAGCCACCTCCGCACTGTCCGAGCGCAGAGATGTTATAATAGTTGCCTCAGTTTCGTGCATATATTCACTCGGTTCCCCAATAGACTACCGAAAGATGGTTATATCCGTTCGTCAGGGAGCCGAAATGGAGCGCGATTATCTGCTCAAAAGGCTTGTTGAAATTCAGTATGAGCGAAACGATATTGATTTTTCGCGAAACAAGTTCAGAGTTAAGGGCGATGTTGTTGATATTTTTCCTGTTTATTCGGGCGATAATGCCATTCGCATTGAGTTTTTCGGGGATGAGGTGGATAAAATAAGTGAATTTAATCCCACCACGGGCGAAATTAAAAACACCGTTTCCCACGTTGCCATATATCCTGCCTCCCATTATGTTATAGAGCCTGAAAAAATGGAAACGGCCGTTGCCGCCATTCTTGCCGAGATGGAGGAGCGGGAAGCGTGGTTTAAGGAAAACGGCAAGCTTATTGAAGCTCAGCGCATACGCCAGCGTACGGAATACGATATGGAAATGCTGCTTGAAACCGGCTTTTGCAAGGGAATAGAAAACTATTCCAGGGTTATGTCTAACCGAACTCCCGGAAGTGCGCCGTTTACTCTTCTCGATTTCTTCCCCGATGATTATCTTCTTTTTGTTGACGAGAGCCACGTAACTCTCCCGCAGGTTCGCGGAATGTACGGAGGCGATCGCTCCCGAAAGGAATCGCTGGTTGAATTCGGGTTCAGACTGCCGTCGGCGTTTGATAACCGCCCGCTTACATTCGATGAATTTTACGCCCGCTCAGGGCAAAAGGTGTTTGTAAGCGCAACCCCCGGAGAGTTTGAAAAGGGCAAGGCGGCCGCAACCGCAGAGCAGATAATCCGTCCAACAGGACTTCTTGACCCCGAAATTGAAGTTCGCCCCGTTGAAGGTCAGATAGACGATCTTATCTCCGAAATAAATATGCGGATCGAAACCAAAAACAGAGTTCTTGTTACAACGCTAACTAAAAATATGGCTGAAAATCTGACCGATTACCTCAGAAATTTCGGTATAAAGGTTCGCTATATGCACCATGATATCGACACTATGGAGCGAATGGAGATAATAAGAGATCTTCGTATGGGCGAGTTTGACGTGCTTGTGGGAATAAATCTGCTGCGTGAGGGACTTGATCTCCCCGAGGTGTCGCTTGTTGTTATTCTCGATGCGGATAAAGAGGGATTTTTAAGAAGCGAGACCTCACTTATTCAAACCGTGGGCAGAGCAGCCAGAAACTCCGAGGGAAAGGTTATAATGTATGCCGACACGGTAACACCCTCCATGGAGCGCGCAATAAAGGAGACCTATCGCCGCCGCGAAAAACAGGATTCATATAACAAGGCTCACGGCATTGTTCCGAAAACGATAGTTAAGGATATAAGGGATATAATAGAAATATCGGGAACTCGCAAGATTACGAAGCTTGACGGCAAAAAGCTCACAAAGAGAGAAAAAGAGGAGCTTATTCTGCGTCTTACTAAAGAGATGAAGGCGGCGGCTAAGATCCTTGACTTTGAAAACGCCGCGTATATCAGAGATAAAATTAAAAAACTTCAGGACGGAGACTAAAAACATTGGCAAGCAAAGTTATAAAAATAGTTGGGGCTAGGGAACACAATCTGAAAAACGTTGACCTTGAAATCCCCCGCGATAAGCTCATAGTTTTTACCGGGCTTTCAGGCTCGGGCAAATCAACCCTCGCGTTTGACACCATATATGCAGAGGGACAGCGGCGTTATGTTGAGTCGCTCTCATCCTATGCCCG
>JAFLUL010000098.1 GCA_022508845.1 Oscillospiraceae bacterium
CGTATCCTATAAGGACGATGCAACCGCATTTGACGGCCTTAAAAAAGGCACGATTACCGGCAAGGGCGTTGTTAACAACAGAATGTCAAACCGCCTTATGCAGATGCTCGAAGAAAACGGCGTTCCCACCCACTATGTTGAAGAACTCAGCGAGCGCGAGACCGTTGTTAAAAAGGTGAGCATAGTTCCTCTTGAGGTTATAATCCGCAATATTTCCGCCGGCTCATTTGCAAAGCGCTTCGGCGTTGAAGAGGGCATAGAATTCTCAGAGCCTACAATCGAATTCTCATATAAAAACGACGATCTTCACGATCCCCTTATGAATGCCTACCACGCTTTCGCTCTCGGACTTGCCACCAAGGAAGAGATAAACACGATAAAAACTATGGCGTTTAAGGTAAACGAAGTATTAAAGGCATATTTCTTAACTCTCGGCGTTAAGCTCGTTGACTTCAAGCTTGAATTCGGCAAGCTGCCGGACGGCACTATTGTTCTTGCCGACGAAATTTCACCCGACACCTGCCGCTTCTGGGACGCAGAAACAAACGAAAAGCTCGATAAGGACCGCTTCCGCAGAGACCTGGGCAACGTTGAGGGCGCCTACGCGGAGATGCAGAAGAGAGTTTTCGGAGAATAATAAGAAAGCGGATAACGGATAGAGTTTAGATATCAGAGTTAAGAGTTTGGTTTCGAAAAACATTTTGTGCTTTGATCATTATAATATAATGCCAACCGCAGGTTTATCCATTAAACTCTAAACTCTAAATTCTAAACTCTGAAAATTAACTCCTCGCTCCTTATAACTCCGCTTGGTTTTAATTTTAGTATTTGGAAAGGATAAATTTATGGGAGGATTTTTCGGAGCTGCCTGCAAGAGCGACGCCGTAACGGATGTTTTCTTCGGCACGGACTATCATTCACATTTGGGAACACGCAGAGCCGGTATGGCGGCCTACGATCAAAAAAAAGGCCTTCAAAGGGTCATCCACAACATTGAAAACTCGCCTTTCAGAACGCGCTTTGAAAGAATCAGCGAAGAAATGAAAGGCACCTCCGCCATTGGCTGCATAAGCGATTATGACCCTCAGCCCCTGCTGATAAGATCATCCCTCGGCACCTATGCAATTTGCACAATAGGCATAATCAACAATTCCGCCGAGCTCATAGAGATGATACTTTCCTCCGGCGGCCACTTTGACGCTATGACTGCCGGCGCGGTAAACTCCACCGAGCTTCTTGCCGCCCTTATAAATCAGAAGAGCAGCTTTGCCGATGGCATAAAATTCGCTCAGGAAAAAATTGACGGCACCGCCTCCATACTTATATTAAAGGATAACGGCAATATAATCGCCGCGCGCGATAAGCTGGGAAGACTGCCCGTTATGATAGGCAAAAATGAAAACGGACGATGCGTTACCTTTGAATCCTTCGCATATAAAAAGCTCGACTATGACGACGAAAAGGAATTAGGTCCCGGAGAAATAGTTGAGTTTTCGGCAGACGAAATAACCCAGCTCGCCCCTCCCGGCAAAAAAATGCGCATATGCTCGTTTTTATGGAGCTACTACGGCTATCCGACCTCAACCTATGAGGGGGTAAACGTTGAAGTTATGCGCTACATAAACGGCAGAATAATGGCGCGCCACGATAAAGAGGTAAACAACAACGATGGTGTTGATTATGTTGGCGGAGTGCCCGATTCGGGAACGCCCCACGCCATAGGCTATTCTAACGAGAGCGCCCTTCCTTTTGCCAGAGCTTTCATAAAATACACTCCCACCTGGGCGCGAAGCTTTATGCCAACCAACCAGCAGCAGCGCAATAAGGTTGCAAAAATGAAGCAAATACCCGTAACTGACCTTATCAAGCATAAAAGTCTGCTGTTTGTTGACGATTCGATAGTCCGCGGCACTCAGCTGAGAGAAACAGTTGAATTCCTATATGAAAACGGCGCAAAGGCGGTTCATATGCGCTCTGCCTGTCCGCCGATAATGTTCGGCTGCAAATACCTCAATTTCTCCCGTGCAACCTCCGATATGGAGCTTATTGCCCGCAGAATTATTATGCAGCTTGAGGGAGAAGAGGGCTTTAAGTATATTGACGAATATTCCGATTTCAGAACCGAGAGAGGCAAGGCTCTGAGAGCCGCTATATGCAGCGAGCTGCATTTAGCCTCGCTCGAATTTCAGTCGCTTGACGGCATAGTTGAGGCAATAGGACTGCCAAAGGACTGCCTTTGCACCTACTGCTGGGACGGAAAGGAGTAATTTATGAGCGTTAATTCAGAATCAAAGGCCTATGCCGCAGCGGGAGTTGACATAACCGCCGGATATAAGGCTGTGGAGCTTATGAAAAGCCATATCGCGAGAACAGAAACAAAGGGCGTTTGCTCAGATATAGGCGGCTTCGGCGGGCTTTTCCGCCCCGACCTTGCCGGCATAAAAAAGCCCGTTCTTGTGAGCGGCACCGACGGAGTCGGAACCAAACTCAAAATAGCTTTTCTTTTGGACAAGCACGACACCGTTGGAATTGACTGCGTTGCGATGTGCGTAAACGACATTATCTGCTGCGGAGCAGCGCCGATGTTCTTTTTGGACTATATCGCCTGCGGCAAAAACTATCCCGAAAAAATAGCCGACATTGTTAAGGGCGTTGCCGAGGGCTGTGTGCAGTCCGGCGCGGCGCTCATAGGCGGCGAAACCGCCGAAATGCCCGGCTTTTATCCCGAAAACGAATATGATTTAGCCGGATTCAGCGTTGGCATAGCCGATGAAGAAAAGCTTATAGACAATAAAACGATGCGCGAGGGCGATGTTATTATAGCCCTCCCCTCCTCCGGCGTTCATTCAAACGGCTTTTCGCTTGTTAGAAAGGTTTTTGACATTGAAAACGCAAATATAACAAAACCGCTTGAAGAGCTGGGCGGGAGAAGCCTCGGCGAAACTCTTTTAACCCCAACTAAAATTTACGTTAAGCCAGTTTTGGAGCTTATTAAGAGCGTAGCTGTTAAGGGAATTTCCCATATAACCGGCGGCGGTTTTTATGAAAATATTCCGAGAAGCATCCCTTCCTCTCTCGGCGCAAAAATCGAAAAAAGCGCGGTCAGGGTATTACCTATATTCTCCCTCATTGAAAAGGCCGGCAATATAACCGAAAGAGACATGTTCAACACCTATAATATGGGCGTTGGCATGAGCATTGTTGTTTCTGAGGAAGAAGCGGACAAGGCTCTGGGCATACTGAAGGAAAACGGCGAAAACGCCTATATTATAGGCGAAATAATAAAGTCGGAAGAAAAGATAACCTTATGCTGAAAAAAACAATATCCGGTATATCCTCCGGAATAATCATCTCTCTCGCAGGCGCGGTTTATCTCGCGTGCGACAATAAATATGTTGGCGCAGTGCTGTTCAGCGTTGCGCTTGTGTGCATTTGCTTAAAGGGCTATTCGCTCTATACCGGCAAAATAGGCTTTATCCCCGAAAAGCACGGCAAAGAGGAATTTTCGGTTCTCTTTTTAGGGCTGCTCGGGAACCTTATAGGAACTGTAGTTTTCGGCTATCTCGTCCGATTGGGATTGCCTTCTCTCGGCGAAACCGCAGCTGCCGTTTGCGAAACAAAGCTGACGCAGTCATTTTTGCAGACCCTCATCCGAGGGCTTTTCTGCGGAGTTCTCATGTATCTTGCCGTAAGCATATACAGAGATAAAAACACAATATCCGCCATAGTTTTCTGCATACCCGTGTTTATTCTCGCGGGATTTGAGCATTCAATTGCGGATATATTCTATTTTGCCGCGTCGGGAATAGTGTCGCTGAAGGCGTTTGCTTTTATCTGGACGGTAATACTCGGCAACAGCATCGGCGGTATGCTGCTTCCGGCGATAAACAAAGTTAAGGGGTAGTTTTATGAACAAGGCTCGCATTGCCGTTCTTGTTTCGGGCGGCGGAACAAATCTTCAGGCGTTAATTGACGCTGAGCACAGCGGCATATTAAAGAGCGGCGAAATAACGCTCGTTTTATCAAACAAAAGCAATGCTTTCGCCCTCGAAAGGGCAAAAAAAGCGGGGATCGCCACCGCCGTAGTTCAAAAAAAGGACTTTGAAAACGCCGGCGCATTTGAAGATGAAATAATAAAAACTCTTGAAAACAACAATACCGACCTCATTATTCTCGCGGGATTTATGTGCATACTAAGCGAAAAATTCACCTCCCGGTTTAACAGAAGAATAATAAACGTCCATCCCTCGCTTATCCCCTCGTTTTGCGGAGAAGGCTTTTACGGACTGAGAGTTCACGAGGCTGCGCTCAAAAAGGGCGTTAAGGTAACGGGAGCCACCGTGCATTTTGTTAACGAAATTCCCGACGGCGGCGAAATAATAGCGCAAAAGGCCGTTTCGGTTTTAGAAGGCGACACACCCGAAATTTTGCAAAAAAGAGTAATGGAGCAGGCTGAATGGATCATCCTCCCCGAAGCCGCAGAAAAAATTTCTAAAGGACTTTTAGAGTAAAGCTTTCAGAGTTAAGCGTTTAGATAAAGGACCTGCGGTTGGAATTATAAGAATATAATCCAAAAATCGTCTGCAATTTTTCCGATATCAGAACTCCGATAACTAAACTCTAAACTCTTATAAATTAAAGGAGATTTTTATATGAACATCTACAAAATAAACAACATCGCAGAACTTATAAAAGACAATTCCTACGTTGGCAGAGGCATTGTTATCGGCAAGAGCGAAAACGGCAAGAGCGCAGTAACAGCCTATTTTATTATGGGCAGAAGCGCAAATTCCAGAAACAGAATATTTACAGAAAAAAACGGCGAAATATTCACCGAGCCGTTTGACGCGTCAAAGGTCGAGGATCCCAGCCTTATAATTTACGCCGCGGTAAGAGCAAACGGAAATAACCTTATCGTAACAAACGGCGATCAAACCGACACCATCTATGAAGGCCTCGAAAACGGTCTTTGCTTTAGTAAGGCTCTCGAAAGCCGCTGCTTTGAGCCGGATGAGCCGAACTTCACTCCGAGAATCAGCGGTATGCTCACCTTTGATAACAATGATTTTTCCTATCAGATGAGCATATTAAAGAGCTTGGACGCCGAGGGCTCCGACTGCGCGCGCTACTCATTTTCATATCCGTCAAAGGCAGGACTCGGACATTTTATCCACACCTACGTTTGTGACGGCAACCCCATTCCAACCTTCCAGGGCGAACCCGAAAGAGTTATGATACCGAACTGCATAGAAGAATTTTCAAATTCCCTTTGGAACGCGCTTGACGAAAACAACAAAATTTCGCTCTATGTGCGCTATACCGACCTTGAAACCGGCAAATACGAGGATAAAATAATAAATAAAAATCAGTAAGGAGAAAACGGAATGAAAGAATTTGAACTGAAATACGGCTGCAACCCAAACCAGAAGCCCTCCAAAATTTTTATGGAAAACGGCGATGATCTTCCCATTGAAATTCTCAGCGGACGCCCCGGCTATATAAACTTTTTGGACGCATTCAATTCCTATCAGCTTGTTCGGGAGCTTAAGGCCGCGCTCGGACTTCCGGCAGTTACCTCTTTTAAGCACGTAAGCCCCACCTCCGCGGCGGTTGGCATCCCGCTCCCCGAAAAGCTCAAAAAGGCCTGCTTTGTTGACGATATCGAGGGGCTTGATGATTCTCCTCTTGCCTGTGCTTATGCGAGAGCCAGAGGAACCGACAGAATGTGCTCCTTCGGCGATTGGGTTGCTCTTTCCGACATATGCGACAAGACAACTGCTCTTATGATAAAGAGAGAGGTTTCTGACGGAATCATAGCCCCCGGCTACACAGACGAGGCTCTCGAAATTCTCAAAACCAAGAGAAACGGAAACTATAATATAGTAAAAATAGACCCCGATTACGTTCCCGACCCCATTGAAAAAAAGCAGGTATACGGCATAACCTTCCAGCAGGGCAGAAACAACTTTGAAATAAACAGAGAGCTGCTCTCTAATATTGTAACCGCCAATAAAGAGCTGCCCGAAGAGGCTGTAAGAGATCTTATAATTTCTCTCATTACGTTAAAATACACCCAGTCCAATTCCGTATGCTTTGCATATGACGGACAGGCCATCGGCGTTGGCGCAGGACAGCAGAGCAGAATTCACTGTACAAGACTTGCCGGCAGCAAGGCGGACACCTGGTTTTTACGCCAGAGCGATAAGGTTCTCTCCCTTCCTTTCAGAGAGGACATAGGCAGACCCGACAGAGATAACGTTATTGACGGCTATATAAACAAAAACGAAGAGGACGTATGCGCCGACGGAAACTGGCAGAAATACTTCGTTTCTCAGCCCTCCCCCTTTACAGATGAGGAACAAAAGGCGTATCTTGCAACGATAAAGGGCGTTTCGCTCGGCTCGGACGCATTCTTCCCGTTCAGCGACAATATTGAAAGAGCCTATAAGAGCGGCGTTAAATATATAGCGGAGCCCGGCGGCTCAATCAGAGACGACGCGGTTATAGATTGCTGCGATAAATACGGTATCGCCATGGCGTTTACCGGAATGAGACTGTTCCACCACTAAAATACTGCGGAGAAAACTCTATGAAAATAATTGTTGTTGGCTCAGGCGGGCGCGAGCACGCCGTTATAAAAAAGATAAAGGAAAATCCGAAGGCGGAGGTTATTTACGCTCTTCCCGGAAACGGCGGTATGGAAAATGACGCTCAGTGCGTCAATATTTCCGCAACCGATATTGACGGCATAACTGATTTTGCCGTTAAAAACGGGATCGACTATGCTATTGTAACTCCCGATGACCCGCTGGTTCTTGGAGCGGTTGACGCGCTCGAAGCAAAGGGCATACCCTGCTTCGGTCCAAAAAAGAACGCGGCCGTAATTGAGGGCAGCAAGGTGTTCTCAAAAGAGCTTATGAAAAAATACGGCATTCCCACCGCCGAATATGAGGTCTTTTCCGATCCCGATAAGGCTCTCGAATATATTAAAACCGCTCCCCTGCCCGCTGTTATCAAGGCGGACGGACTGGCTCTCGGCAAGGGCGTTATTATCGCCGGGTCAAGAGAAGAGGCAGAAGATGCCGTAACCTCCATAATGCGCGATAAAAAGTTCGGCAAGAGCGGCGACAGTATAGTAATAGAGGAATATTTAGAGGGTCCGGAGGTCTCCGTTTTAAGCTTTACAGACGGCAAGAGCATTGTTCCTATGATATCCTCAATGGATCATAAGCGAGCCGGCGATAACGACACCGGACTAAACACCGGCGGTATGGGAACCGTTGCGCCAAATCCATATTACACCGAAGAAGTTAAAAAGGAGTGTATGGATAAAATCTTCATTCCCACGATAAACGCAATGAACACCGAGGGGCGCACCTTTAAGGGCTGCCTCTATTTCGGGCTGATGATAACAAAGGACGGACCTAAGGTAATTGAATATAACTGTCGGTTCGGCGACCCCGAAACGCAGGTCGTTCTCCCTCTGCTTAAAAGCGATCTGCTTGATATTATGCTCTCGGTAACAAACGGAACTCTGAGCGAAACAGAGGTTGAATTCAGCGATAAAAGCGCCTGCTGCGTTATAGCGGCGAGCAAGGGCTATCCCCTTTCCTACGAAAAGGGCAAACCTCTTTTTATCGACAAAGAAGTTGAAAACAACACCTATATAGCCGGAGCCGTTAAAAAGGACGGCAGGCTTTTATCAAACTGGGGCAGAGTTC
>JAFLUL010000099.1 GCA_022508845.1 Oscillospiraceae bacterium
AATGCGCCGGAAACCGACGCAAATTCCTGTTTTTTTGATTTTTTATAATGTTATGGAATTTCCTATCCACATATCCTCCCATTTGTGGCCTGCGATAACCTCGAGGCGCTTCTTTTCCTCCTCGGTTATGGTGACCTCTCCCGTTTCGCGCTTTTCTTTTATTACCCTCTGAATTTCCTCGTGGTCTGACTTTGTCATCGTAAATTTGCGGACAAGGATATAGGTAAGCACGCCGAAAACTATGGGCATATATGTAAAAATAAGTCTTATTCCGAACTTTGTTAACGCGGTCTGGCTGGCGGCGTCTTTAATATTAACGTTATATCCGAACGCCTTTAAGGAGAAGCCGAGAATGCCTGTCATAAAGCTGTTTATCGTTTTTGCAACAAACGAACGGAAGGTGGCTATAACGCCCTCTCTGCGGCGGCCTGTTATAAGCTCGTCAACGTCGGTTATATCGGGCTGGATGGTGTCAACCGCAAAGCCGGGGCCGGAGAAGCCGAAGTTATAGAGAACGGTGGCAAGAAACAGAATTATTGAGGGAGTGCTTGTGTCAACAAAGGCATAGAGCAACAAACCTACAACCATTATGGGAGTAAACAGCGTTCCGGAAATGCGCTTGCCGAAATAGCGGTTCAGAAAATAGTTTGCCGGAGAGCCCATAAATTCCGAAACGCCCGCAACTATATTCAGGGTGTTGAAGTGCCGGTATTTATCCGCAATGCTTATCATAAAGAACTGGTCGGCATAGGAATAAAAGCTTGAGCGGAAGGAATTGAACATGCTTATAAGAAAATACTGCCGGAAAGAGCGGTTGCGGAACACCCACGTATACTCGCGGAACATATACTTCCAGTCAATGGGGTCAACGTGAAGATTTCTTGAATCAGGCTCCGGGCAGGTGAAGAACGACAGCACCGGGCTCCAGAAGAACCATAATGCGAGAACTATGCCGCAGAAGAGATACTTCTTTCTGTCGGCGGGAGACGGATCGGGCATATTAAAGCCGCCGAGCATAAGTCCCATAAAGATAAACGACGATACCTGACCAACGGAATTCATCATATATTCAACTATCTTATACTGCGTCCGCCGGAAATAATGCGGCTCAATTGTGGGCAGCATGGCGGTGTGGGGTATGCTCATCATGGTGTAGGACGTTGAATAAAGAAAAGCCGCCGCCAGATACCAAACAAACGTCAGCCCAACATTCCCCTTGGCGGATATTCCAAAGGAACACCAGCGCATAATATATGCCAAAACAAACGGAAACGCGCCTATGAGAACATAAATACGGTGTTTGCCCCAGCGGGTGCGGGTGCGGTCGGTTATAAGCCCCATGGCAACGTCCGAAACCGCGTCGATAAGTCCGTTTATCATACTCAGCGTTCCGGTTACGGAAGTATCAAGCCCCTCAACAAAGTTCATATACTGCTGATGGTACATACTTATGGGATATCCCGCGCCGCCTAAAGTTATGTTTGCGCAGGTATATGCCGCCATAGGCTTAATAAAGCTCTTAACGTCGCCCTCTATTCCTGCCGCGTCTTTGATTTTTTCAAGCGTTGTCAATTTATTTCCTCCCCTGCCGAAAAAATTCGAGATCATCACTGCGTTTTATTATACAATGTTTATTCCAAAATAGCAATATATTTAATCTATTTATATTGAATTTTTAATTAAATTATTTAATATGCTGATTTCGGGATCTATTTTATAAGATTTTTGTGGTTTTTCATAAAAATAAACCTTGCAATGCATACTTTATTATGATATAATAACTATGTTTTGTGACTTTGTATTAAAAAAAGTCTGAATTTTACTGATATAAATACACAGGAGGTTATGAATTTGAAACTTTACAGCGCGCAGAACATTCGCAACGTTGTTATCGCCGGACACGGCGGCAGAGGCAAAACAACGCTTGCCGAGGCAATGCTCTATATAGCAGGCGCCTCAGACCGTTTCGGTAAGGTTGCCGACGGCAACACCGTTATGGACTACGACCCCGAAGAAAAACGCCGTCACAATTCCGTATCGTCAGCGGTTTGCCCCGTTGAATGGAACGATACAAAAGTAAATATAATCGACACTCCCGGTCTTTTCGACTTTGAAACGGGAGTTTCCGAAGGTATACGCGCCGCCGAGACCGCTCTTATCGTATTAGCGGCAGGCTCAGGCGTTGACGTTGGCGCAGAAAAAGCTTTCAAGGCAGCAAAAGCCAGAAATATGGCGAAGTTTGTTGTTGTTACCCGCTGCGACGCGGAAAACACCGACTTCTATAAAACTCTTGAAGCCCTCAAAGAGGAATACGGCGCGGCCGTTTGCCCCGTTGTTGTTCCCTGCATGGAAGGCGGCAAGGTAAAAAGCTATGTAAACTTCCTTCAGAATAAATCCTTTACTTACGCTAACGGCAAAGCCACCGCAGGAGAAGTTCCCACGGACGCTCAGGTAAACGCCCTCCACGATGAATTCACCGAGGCCGTTGCCAGCACCGACGAAGATCTTATGATGAAATTCTTTGACGGCGAAGAGCTCACCCACGATGAGATAGTTAACGCTCTCTCCGTTGGCGTTGCCGCGGGCGAGATCATCCCCGTTTACGCCTGCGCCGCCTACACGCTTGATGCGGTTGACCTTGTGTTAAACGGCATAACAAAGCTCGCTCCCTCCCCCGCTGCCAGAAAAGAAAAGGCAGTTGACGACGCCGAAAAGGAAACCGAGCTTGAATGCAGCGAAAACGGCCCGCTTGCCGCTATATGCTTCAAGACCGTTGCCGACCCGTTTGTTGGAAAGATGAGCTATGTTAAGGTAGTTTCCGGCAAAATCGCTGCCGACACCTCCTGCGTTTGCGCAAGAACCGGCTCTCAGCTTCGTTTGGGCAAAATTATAATTGCCAAGGGCGGCAAAACCGAAGACACCGCCGCCATTCCCGCCGGCGACATCGGCGTTATAACCAAGCTGGATGAAATTCAGACCGGCGACACCATTTGCGGAGATAAAAACATATTGAACCTCAACGGTCCCGTTTTCCCGAGCGCCTGCCTTCAGATGTGCGTAAACGTTCGCAAGAAGGGCGAGGAAGAAAAGGTTGCCCAGGGTCTCAGAAGACTTTCTCAGGAAGATCCCGCGCTCAAGTTCTTCACCAACGATGAAACCAGAGAGCAGATCGTTGCGGGTCTCGGCGAGCAGCATCTTGATCTCATAGTTGCAAAGCTCAAGGCAAAGTTCGGCGTTGAGGTAGATCTCGCTATCCCGAGAGTTGCCTACAGAGAAACAATAAAGAAAAAGGTTGAAATCCACGGACGCCACAAGAAGCAGTCCGGCGGACACGGCCAGTTCGGCGACGTTTGGATCCGCTTTGAGCCTTCGGATTCCGAAGATCTCGAGTTTGCAGAGGAAGTTTTCGGCGGCTCCGTTCCCAAAAACTTCTTCCCCGCCGTTGAAAAAGGTCTTCGCGACTGCGTTACAAGAGGTATGGTTGCCGGTTATCCCGTTGTTGGACTTAAAGCAACTCTCTATGACGGCTCCTATCACCCCGTTGACTCCTCCGAAATGGCATTCAAGACCGCCGCTTCCCTTGCATTTAAGCAGCTCAAGGACGTTGCCGGTCCCGCCATACTTGAACCCATCGGAACCCTTAAAGCCTATATGCCCGACGATAACCTCGGCGATATAATGGGCGACATAACCAAGCGCCGCGGCCGCGTTCTCGGTATGGGACCTGCAGATGAACCCAAGATGCAGGAGCTTGTTGCCGAAGTTCCCATGGCCGAAATGGGCGACTTCTCAACCATCCTTCGCTCCGTTACCGCCGGCAGAGGCCACTTCAGCCTTGAATTTGCAAGATATGAGGAAGCTCCCGCAAACGTTGCGCAGAAGGTTATAGAAGAATCCAATATGACCGACGAAGACGACGACTGATATCGCATACCCAGAGGAGCAAATACCCAATGAAAAAATTTAACGCATCGTATCTTTTACCCCGAGCCGGAATACCTGCGACTATTGCCGTTGTTATAGCGATTTTAGCTTTTGTTTTGCTTCCTAAATTAAATCAGGTCGTATCCGGAATTGCTTTCTTTGTTGCGATCGGAATTATTGTTACCATTCCCATGCAGCTTGAGAGCAAGATGAAAAAAATAGCCGCCGAGAAGGAAAAAGACTTCCCTTCACAGGGCTTCGCCTATCAGTATAAATTTCAGGCCAGTAACGCGGTATATTATATTGATCAGGGCGGCAAAATGGGCGTGATCTATTGCTATAACCCCACCGAGCTTCAGTTTGTTGACCTCAATAATGTTACCAACGTGCGCGTTAACGACGGCAAGTTCGGCGCAGGCACCTCGCGCGTTTGCTGCGAGTTTCTTCTGGAAGGCAAAAAGGTTCGCATAACAACGCTCAAGGTTTCCAGAGGAACCCTCTCCATGAAGGATAAGCGGGTTCTGGAAGCGATTTCAAAGGCAGATCAGCTTTGCAGTATGCTGAATACCGCAAAGGCCAACGCAAAGGCTTAATTATGGACTACAGTTTTTGGGAACGCCTTACCTCCCTCAAGCACATTGCCCGGGGAGACCTTATGCCACGGTGCGATATTTGCAGAACCAGAACTCAAAAACGGGCTCCGTCCCGGCTGTTTCTGCTTCCGGTGTATAACGATAAAGACTATACCCCTTCCGCTGAATACTACAGCAGATCCTGCCGTTCCATATTGCAAACAAAGGATATCCCTCTCGGACAGAGAGCTTGCCGTATGTGGCCGCTGATGTGCCCAAAGTGTGAGGCGCGGGCAGTTTTGGTTGTGGATTTTCTCACGGTGCGCGGACAGGAAGTAACGGAAAAACTGGAAGTGTGCGATTATGCGCCGCTGGCAAATCTCTTAAATGCTGCTCCTATCGAGCTGAAAGCTGAAAATCGCTGACAGCATATAATATCAATATGAGGAATCGGATAAAAACCGGTTCCTCTTTTTTAATAATTCGGAATTCCGAGAGCAGAAGGCAAAGAGCAGAAGACAAACGGCAAAGGGCGGAAGACAGAGGGCGGAAGACAGAGGGCGGAGGGCGGAGGACGGAGGGCGGAGGACGAAGGGCGGAGGGCAAAGGGCGGAGGGCGGAGGGCAAAGGGCGGAAGGCAAAGGGCGGAGAGCGGAATGCAAAGAGCAAAAGGCAAAGAACAGAAGGCAAAGGACGGAGGGCGGAGAGCGGAAGACAAAGGGCAAAGAGCAGAAGGCAAAAAGCAGAAGGCAAAAAGCAGAAGAGAAGGCAAAGAGCAAAAGGCAAAGAACAGAAGGCAAAGAGCAGAAGGCAAAGAGCAGAAGGCAAAGAGCAGAAGGCAAAAAGCAGAAGAGAAGGCAAAGGGCGGAAGGCAAAGAGCAGAAGGCAAAGAGCAAAAGGCAAAGAACAGAAGGCAAAGAGCAGAAGGCAAAGAGCAGAAGGCAGAGGGCGGAGCGGAATCGTCTTAACAAGAGTTTAGAGTTTAAATTTCGGAACCTTCGTTGGCATTATAAACATAATCAAAATGCAAAGCGTTTCCCGGACGAATTTCTAATTTATCAATATTAAGCAGGCAAACAGCAATAATCATCGCTCACTCAGAGTCCGCAATTCGGGACTTTGCTTTTTTGGCTGAATTTTACTGTTGACAAGCGCAAAAAAATGGGGTATCATAGATATTGAACATATGTTCTATTTATATTTTTCGGAGATAACCCTATGGAAGATCGGCATTATATATGTATAGACTTAAAATCGTTTTACGCGTCTGTTGAGTGTGTTGAGCGCGGGCTTGACCCTATGAAGGCAAAGCTTGTTGTTGCCGATCCCGAGCGAAAGAACGGAACCATATGCCTTGCCGTTTCGCCGGCTTTGAAGTCTATGGGGGTTAAAAACCGCTGCAGAGTTTTTGAGATACCGAAAAACATAGAATATATCAAGGCTCCTCCCCGAATGCAGCTCTATATAGACTATTCCGCCGAAATTTACGGCATTTATCTCAGCTTTTTTTCACCTGAGGATATCCACGTTTATTCAATAGACGAAGCGTTTATAGACGTAACGAACTATTTAAAGCTCTATAAGCAAACCCCGAGGCAGCTCGCAAAAACCGTTATGGGGGAAATTCTGAAAAAGACAGGCATTCGCGCCACCTGCGGCATAGGAACAAATTTATATCTATGCAAAATCGCGCTTGATATTTTGGCAAAACACACGGAGGATTTTATCGGAGAATTAACGGAGGAGAGCTTTATAAAAGAGCTTTGGGATCACCGCCCGCTAACGGACTTCTGGAGGATAGGCGCAGGCACATCGGCAAGGCTCGAAAAACACGGCATAAGGACTATGCGTCAGATCGCCGAGGCGGATGAAGATATGCTCTACCGCGAGTTCGGCATAGACGCGGAGCTTCTCATAGACCACGCCCGCGGCAGAGAAATAACAAGAATTTCCGACATAAAAAGATACAAGGCAAAGGTGAATTCCTTTTCAAACGGGCAGGTGCTTATGCGGGACTATGCCTTTGACGAGGGCAGACTGATAGTTAAGGAGATGGCGGATCTCATATGCCAGCGGCTTGTTAAACACGGCTGCGTAACGAACTCTTTAAGCCTTTACGTAGGCTATTCCCACACTCTGAACGCGCCGTCCGCAAAAGGGAGCACAAGTCTTTCTCACGCAACAAATTCTCCGAAGCTCATACTTCCGGCGCTGAGCGCGCTTTATAACAGGATAACAAACCCCGAATACCCTGTAAGACGGATAAATATATGCTGCAATAACGTTGAAAAAGAGGGAGACATCCAGCTCAGCCTTTTTTACGATCTCACCGAGGACGAAAAGGAAGAAGAACTGCAAAAGGCAATTTTGGCAATAAAAAGGCGATACGGCAAAAACGCAATATTAAAGGCGATGAATTTTAACGACGCCGCAACAACAAGAGAAAGAAATATGCAGATAGGAGGTCACAAAAGCGGTGAACAAAATCAGACCTAAAATGCCGAGAGAGGCAAGGGCAAAGCAGTTTATGCCGTTTTCCGCGCTGAACGGATTAGACCTTGCGCTCGGAGAAAAGGAAACAAGAAATCAGCAAAAGGCTCAGCTCGACGGCGAGGAAATAGAAAAAATAAACCGCGCGCTGCAAAAGCTCGCGGTGGGTGACGAAACAAGCCTTATTTGTTTTTATAACGGAATATACACACCCATAAACGGCGTGGTAACAAAGCTGAACGACATAAAGCAATATCTTGAAATAGACGGCATAAGGGTGTATTTTGACGATATTCTCAGATTCAGATATTGATATTTTCCCGGAAATTAAAACAGATCAAACTTAAAACGGAGAAAATTATCGTGAGCTAAAAAAAATTGGCTTATATGCTTACCTGCAGCCTTCCGCGGCAAAAGCCTGACTGCGCTGATATCGTGAAAAAAAATGGCCGGGGATGCCGTATATACAGACTTTGCGGCGTATGTGTTCAGCTCTCTTCGGCTATAGGGACTTAAACGCTGAAGAAGCATCGGATTACGCATTTTGCGAAAAGCTTTATGAGGACTATTTACCTGACCCTGATCCGGAAAAAACACACGGCGTTTCCTTGAACGAGCGCAAAAAGGCGTGGGGCATAAACTGATGCACAAAATTATTATTCAAAAACGCGGCCGCAAG